>DATDGA010000264.1:0-3396 GCA_036522335.1 Burkholderiales bacterium | reverse complement strand
GGTCCTCCTCCGAAAGGCCGCCCGGGGCCCAGTCGGTCGCCGAGATCCGGATCGACATGGGCTTCTCCTCGGGCCAGGCGGCGCGCACCGCGCGGAACAGCTCCAGCGGATAACGAAGCCGGTTCGCTATCGGCCCGCCGTATTCGTCCGTGCGCAGGTTCGTGAGCGGCGAGATGAACGACGACAGCAGATAGCCGTGCGCCATGTGCAGCTCGAGCATGTCGAACCCGGCCCGGTTCGCGTAGCCCGCCGAGCGCAGGAACTCGCCGCGGATCCTGTCCATGTCGGCGCGGGTCATCTCGCGCGGCGTCTGCGACTGCGGCCCATAGGGCAGGGGCGAGGGCGCGACGAGATCCCAGTTGCCCGACGCGAGCGGATAGTCCATGCGCTCCCAGCCGAGCTGGGTCGAGCCCTTGCGCCCCGAGTGGCCGAGCTGCATGCACAGCTTCGCGGCGGATTGCGCGTGGCAGAAATCGACGATGCGCTTGAACGCGTCGCGCTGCGCTTCGTTCCACAGGCCGGTGCATCCCGGCGAGATGCGCGCCTCGGGCGAGGGGCAGGTCATCTCGACGAACACCAGGCCCGCGCCGCCGACGGCGCGGCTGCCGAGATGCACCAGGTGCCAGTCGTTCGGCACGCCCTCCACCGCCATGTACTGGTCCATGGGCGAGACCACGACGCGGTTCTCCAGGCGCATGCCGCGAAGGGCGAACGGAATGAACATCGGCGGCGGCGGATTGCGTACCTGGACCTCGAATCCCGGCGGGATCACCTTGTCCGCGAACCAGCGCGCGACGGTTTCGAGAAATTCCGGGTCGCGCAACCGGACGTTCTCGTAGGTGATCTGCTTGGAGCGCGAGATGACGCCGAAGGCGAACTGCGGCGGGTCCATGCCCCAATAGCGGCGCATGTTCTCGAACCAGGCGAGCGACACGTCCGCCGCGTGCTGCGTCCTCTCGACGCCCTCGCGCCGCTGCGCGTCGTAGCGCGCGAGAGCCGCCTTGACTCCGCCTTCGATCCTCAGCGAGTCGAACAGCGCGATCGCGTCCTCCATCGCGAGCTTGGTGCCCGAGCCGATGGAGAAGTGCGCGGTGGCCTTGGCGTCGCCTATCAGCACCACCTTGTCCATGACCCAGGTGGCGTTGCGGATGGTGGGAAAATTGCGCCACACCGATCGGTTGGCTGTTAGCCTGTGGCCGTCGAGCTCCTCGGCGAAGATCTGCTCCAGCGCGCGCAGCATGTGCGGCTCGTCCATCTTGTCGAAGCCCGATCGCTCCCAGGTGTCCGCATTGGTCTCGATGATCCAGGTGCTCGCACCCTCTTCGTATTGATAGCAGTGCGCGAGCAGGATGCCGTGCTCGGTCTCCTTGAAGAAATACTTGAAGGCGTCGAGCGGCCGGGTCGAGCCCAGCCACACGAACTTGTTCGGCCGCAGGTCGACCGAAGGCTTGAAGTGCTCACGGTAGGTCTCGCGCGTGCGCGAATTGATTCCGTCCGCGGCGACGATGAGGTCGCTGTCCCGAAGATCCTCGACGCTCGCTTCGGTCTGGAAGTGCATCTCCACGCCCAGCTGGCGGCAGCGCTCCTGCAGGAGCCTCAAGAGCGTCACGCGCGAGCAGCCGCAGAAGCCGTTGCCTCCGCAGCGCAGGGCGCGGCCCTTGTAGACGACCTCGACGTCGTCCCAGTAGGCGAAGCTGCGGCGGATCGACTCGTACGAAGGCGCGTCGTAGTCGCGGAACGTGCCGAGCGTGGCGTCGGAGAACACCACGCCGAAGCCGAAGGTGTCGTCGGCGCGGTTGCGCTCGTGGACCGCCACGTCCCAGCGCGGCCAGCGCTTCTTCGCGAGCAGCGCGAAGTACAGCCCGCCCGGTCCGCCGCCGATGATGCTGATCTTCATGAGTCGGGAATCACCGCCGTCGCTTCGATCTCCAGGCGCGCGAGTTTCTCCACGAGGCCGCTCACCTGCACCACGGCCATGGCCGGATAGTGCCTGCCCATCAGCTCGCGATAGACGCGGCCTACCGCCATGAGGGAGGCGAGATACTCGTCGCGGTCGACAACGTACCAGGTCATGCGCATGATGTGCTCCGGCCTGCCGCCCGCCTGCGCCAGAACCTCGATGATGTTCTTCAGAGTCTGGCGGAACTGCCCCGTGAAATCCTTGGCGTCCCAGGTCCCGTTGCTCCATCCGACCTGGCCGGCCACGTAGACGGTGGTCCCGCCCTTCACGGCGATGCCGTTGGAAAAACCGCGCGGCTTGGCCCAACCCGGGGGCTGGAGGATTTGCATCATGCTCGCTCCCTCAATTTGAATCGCTGCAGTTTTCCGGTCTCGGTGCGCGGCAGCGCGTCGACGAACTCGATGCGGCGCGGATACTTGTACGGCGCGATCGCGCTTTTCACGTGGTCCTGGAGCATTTTGACAGAGGCGTCCGACCTGTCGTGGCCGGGCTTGAGCACCACGTAGGCCTTCACCACCTGCCCGCGGTCCTCGTCGGGCACGCCGACCACGCCGCATTCGGCCACGGCCTCGTGCCCCAGCAGCACCCCTTCGATCTCGGGGCCGGCGATGTTGTAGCCGGCCGAGATGATCATGTCGTCGGTGCGCGCCTGGTAAAAGAAATAGCCGTCGCCGTCGCGCACGTAGGCGTCGCCGGTGATGTTCCAGCCGTCGTGCACGTAGTTGCGCTGGCGCGCGTCGGCGAGATAGCGGCACCCGGTGGGGCCCTTGACGGCGAGGCGCCCGATCGCGCCCGGCGCGCATGCGCGGCCTTCGTCGTCGAGCACCGCCGCGCGGTAACCGGGGATCGCGTAGCCGGTTGCGCCGCGGCGAACCGTTTCCGGCGTGTGGGAGATGAAGATGTGGATCATCTCGGTGGAACCGATGCCGTCGATGATCTCGATGCCGGTCGCCTCCCTGAAAAGCTGCCGGGGCGCGTCGGACAGCGCCTCGCCCGCGGAGACGCATTTCTTCAGGCTGTGCAGGTTGCGTCCTGTGGCGAGCCGCGCCATCTGGCGATAGAACGTCGGCGCGGTAAAGCAGATCGTGGCACGGAACTTCGCGATGGTTTCCAGCAGCAGCTCGGGGGTAAGTTTTTCCACCAGCACGGCCGAGGCGCCGAAGCGCATGGGAAAGCACAGCAGGCCGCCCAGGCCGAAGGTGAAGGCAAGGGGCGGCGTGCCGACGAACACGTCCTCCCCCGCGGGCAGCAGGCAGGAGCGCGGGAAGCAATCGCACATGGCGATCACGTCGCGGGGCAGCTGACCAGCCCTGCAGAGCTGGTCAGGGACTTGCGCGGGCTGGCGGTGGACGAAATCAGGCCCGCGCGCGACGTTTGGAGGCGGGGCCGCGACGTTTGGAGGCGGGGCCGCGACGTTTGGAGGTCCTTCCCCTGCT
>DATDGA010000263.1:0-9656 GCA_036522335.1 Burkholderiales bacterium | reverse complement strand
GTCGACAAGGCCCTCACCGAGATCAACACCAAGGTCAACGCCGTTCTCAACCAGCTGCCGCCGGGCTCGCAGCAGCCGGTTCTCACGGTGAAAGTCGGCCAGCAGTTCGCAGCCATGTACATCGGTTTCGCGAGCGACGTGCTCACGCCCAACAAGATCACCGACTACCTGATTCGCGTCGTCCAGCCGAAGCTGCAGGCGGTCGAGGGCGTGCAGACCGCCGAGATCCTGGGCGGGAAGCTGTTCGCGCTGCGCGTCTGGCTCGATCCCGACAAGCTCGCGGCCTACAGCCTCACGGCGGCCGATGTCAGCGCGGCCCTCGCCGCCAACAACTTCCTCTCGGCGGTGGGTGCCACCAAGGGCCAGATGGTTCAGGTGAACCTCACGGCGTCGACCGACGTCCGCTCGGTCGAGCAGTTCAGGAACCTCGTCATCAAGCAGCAGGGTGGCGCCGTCATACGCCTCAGCGACGTCGCCAACGTGACGCTCGGCGCCGAAGACTACGATTCCGAAGTCGGCTTCGACGGCAAGAAGGCGGTCTACATCGGGATCAACGTCGCGCCCGCGGCGAACCTGCTCGACGTGATCGCGGGCGTGCGCAAGGTGTGGCCCGAGATCCACTCGCAGCTGCCCCAGGGGCTGCAGGGGGAAATCGTCTACGACTCGACCAAGTTCGTGAACAGCGCGATCGAGGAGGTCATCTGGACGCTCGCCCAGGCGCTCTTCATCGTCACGCTCGTCGTCTTCGCCTTTCTCGGCTCGATTCGCTCGGTGCTGATTCCCACGGTGGCGATACCGCTTTCGCTCGTCGGAACCTTCACGGTCATGTTCGCGCTCGGCTACTCGATCAATCTGCTGACGCTGCTGGCCCTGGTGCTGGCGATCGGACTGGTCGTGGACGACGCCATCATCGTCGTCGAGAACGTCAACCGCCATCTGGAAGAGGGCATGAAGCCCGTGAAGGCGGCAATCCTCGCGGCGCGCGAGCTTGCCAATCCCATCATCGCGATGACCATCGTGCTGGTCGCCGTGTACGTTCCGATCATTTTTCTGACCGGGCTCACCGGAGCTCTTTTCACCGAGTTCGCCGTCACCCTGGTGGGAGCGGTCACGGTATCTGCGGTGGTTGCGCTGACGCTGTCGCCCATGATGTGCGCCAAGCTGCTGAAGCCGCACGACCCCACCGCGGGCAGCTGGGACGCCAAGCTGGTGTCCGTGCTCGACCGCACATTCGACGCGCTCCACCGGCGCTACGAGAATTTTCTCCACGGCACGCTCAATTGGGTGCCGGTGACGGCGGTGTTCTCGGTCGTCGTTCTGGGCAGCATCTACCCTCTTTGGGTGACCTCGAAGGACGAGCTCGCGCCTCCGGAAGACCAAGGCGTTCTCATCATGTCGGCCCAGGCCGCCCCGAATTCGACGCTGCAGCAGCGTCAGCTCTACACGCGCGAGGTCTACAACACCTTCGCCAAGCACCCGGAGACCGACCACGTGTTCCAGCTCGACATCCCGGGGCAAACGCTCGCCGGGATGGTGCTCAAGCCCTGGAGCGAGCGCAAGGCGACCGCGGCGCACCTCCAGCCCGGCGTCACGCAGGAGCTCGCGCACATTGCGGGCCTGCGAGCGGCCCTGTTTCAGCCGCCGCCGCTGCCCGGGGCCTTCGGCCTGCCGGTGCAGTTCGTCATCCAGACCACCGAACCTTTCGAGAAGCTGAACCTTGTCGCCTCCGCGCTCGCCCAGGAAGCGCAAAAAAGCGGCATGTTCTTCTTCATCGACAACGATCTCCGCTACGACCTTCCGCAGTCGACCGTGGTGATCGACCGGGAGTTGACCGCCCAGCTCGGTCTGACGATGAAGGATGTCGGCGGCGCGCTGTCGTCGCTCCTGGGGGGCGGCTACGTCAATTACTTCAGCTTCTACGACCGCGCCTACAAGGTGATCCCGCAGATTCAACAGGCCGATCGGCTCAACGCGGACCAGCTGAACAGCACCTATATCCGGACCCCGAACGGCGAGGCGATTCCGCTTTCGACGCTGGTGCACATCACGACCAAGACCATTCCGCAATCGCTCAACCGCTTCCAGCAGCAGAACGCGGCCACGATCTCCGGCGTGCCCTTCATCGGCGTGACTCAGGGCGACGCCATCGAGTACATGCAGAAGCTCGCGGCGCGAAGCCTGCCGCAGGGCTATTCGGTCGACTACGCCGGGCCGTCGCGGCAGTACGTCCAGGAATCGAGTGCTCTGCTTGTCACCTTCGCGTTCGCCCTGGTGGTCATATTTCTCGCGCTTGCGGCGCAGTTCGAGAGCTTTCGCGACCCGATCATCATCCTGATCTCGGTGCCGATGTCGATCTGCGGCGCCCTGATCTTCGTCAACCTCTTCGGCACTCTGGGGATCGGCGCGGTAAGTCTCAATATCTACACCAAGGTGGGGCTGGTGACGCTGATCGGGCTCATCAGCAAGCACGGGATCCTCATCGTCGAATTCGCCAACAATCTCCAGAGACAGGGTCTTTCCAAGCGCGAGGCGGTCGAAAAGGCGGCTGGCATCCGGCTCCGCCCGATTCTGATGACCACCGGCGCGATGGTACTCGGCGTCGTTCCGCTCCTCACCGCGAGCGGTGCGGGCGCGGTGAGCCGCTTCAACATGGGTCTGGTGATCGCAACCGGCGTCGCCATCGGAACGCTGTTCACGCTGTTCGTCGTTCCCGCGATGTACCTGCTGCTCGCCGGGGACCACTCGACGCGGGCAGCGGGCGAGGCGCTGCCGGTGTCTGGTGGGCAGGCCGGAACGCAGCACTGATCCGCCGACTCCGGTGAAGGCGCGGGTCGGCATCGTCGGTGCGGGCCCAGTGGGAGTCGTCGCGGCGCTCGCCTGCGCGAGGCGCGGCTTGCGTGTCGTTCTCTTCGAGGCCGAGCGCGAAATCGACCGCAGCCCGCGAGCTGCGACCACGCATCCTTCCACGCTGGAGATGCTCGCCGAACTCGGGCTTCTTGAGGAGTTTCAGTCGGCCGGTCTCGTCGCCCGGCATTTCCAGTTCTGGGATGGCGCAACCAAGACCCTCGTCGCTGAATTCGACCACGAGGTGCTCCGCGACGAAACGCCGTATCCGTACGTCGTCCAAACCGAGCAACACAAACTCTCTGCGATCGGCTTGCGGCGGCTGTCGGCGATGCCGAAGACCGAGGTGCGGCTCGGAGCCGGCGTGGTCGATGTGGCGCAGGACGCGGGCGGCGCCCGCGTGACGGTGGCGGGACCGGACGGGGACGAGCGGCACGCCTTCGACTACGTCATCGGCTGCGATGGTGGACGCAGCACCGTACGAAAATGCCTGGACATCGATTTCGAGGGCTATACCTGGCCCGAGCGGTTCCTGGTGCTCACCACGCTCTTCGATTTCCAGACTGCACTGGGTTGCTGTACGCGCAGCTACATCTCTGACCCGGAGGAATGGACCAACCTCTTCAAGGTGATGGGCGACGATCTGAAAGGACGCTGGCGCGCGGTGTTTCCCGCCCGGGAGAACGAATCGGACGACCAAGCGTTCTCGGAGGTTGCAGTGCGCCGGAGGCTGCGCAGGCTTTGCGAAGAACACCCCATGGAATTCCTCGCGCACAAAAACATTTACAGGGTGCATCAGCGCGTGGCGACATCGTTCCGCAGGGGCCGGGTATTCCTCGCGGGCGACGCCGCGCACGTCAACAACCCGGTCGGGGGTCTCGGTCTCAACTGCGGGATCCACGACGCGATGGAGCTCGCGGAAACGCTGCATCGGGTCGCGGACGGGCAGTCCAGCGAGTTGCTCGACCGCTACGAGCGCCGCAGGCGGCCGATCAACATCGAGTTCGTGCAGCAGCAGACCGTTGCGAACAAGAAAAGGCTGGAAGAGCGCGACCCGAAGATCCGGCAGGCCAATTTCGACGAATTGCGCCGTACAGCTGCCGACCCTGCGCTGCACAAGCGATTCCTGATGCGTACCTCGCTCATCGAGAGCGTGCGAAAGTCACGGGAAATCGCCTGAAGCGCGGTCTATCGCTTGTGCGGCCGCCGGTGCTGGAGCATCGCTCCCGCTTTGCGCTCGATCTCATCGCGCAGCCGCAACACGCGCGCCTGTTTTTTCGTGATGAGCGCAAAGTGGCGTACCTCGTCGACCGCTTCGCCGACGTCCCAGCAGTTCTTTCCGCTCGTGACCCAGACTTTGGGATCGAGTTTGCGCAGGTCGAAGGGGCGCGAGTAACTGCGCAGGGTTTTCTGGCTGCGCTTGT
Source organism: Burkholderiales bacterium (assembly GCA_036522335.1). Lineage (GTDB taxonomy): Bacteria > Pseudomonadota > Gammaproteobacteria > Burkholderiales > SG8-39 > VBDM01. Next base: position 5,388 of record DATDGA010000263.1, on the reverse strand, counting down.
TGGCGTATTCGTGCAGGTAGGACATCGCGAGTTCGCGCAGTGTCCGATAGACCGGGTCGCGCCAGCGCAGTACGGGCGGGTTGGTTTTTGAGATCGCGCCCCAGCAACCGCCGCGGCGGAACAGCGCCACGACGTGGTCGTAGTCGCGCTCGGCGCGCAGGTCCATCAGCAGCGGCGGCTCCCCATGCACCCACAGCGCGCAGGCGGCGAGCATTGCGCCTTCGATACAGTGTGCCCGGCGCTGCCGCAGGACCTCGCGCACCGACAGCAGGGTCTGGCCGCCGATTTCGAAATTGGCGGGCAGCGCGTCGAGAAACCCCTGGATTTTATCTGGAGTGGACAGCCGGGCCAGGACCGAGAACTCGGCACGGGTAAGGGCCAGATCTTCGCGGCGGGCAAAACGCGTTCGCAACCCCAGGCTCCCTGAAAAACGGCGCGCCTATGGCACCGAATCACGCCATTCTAATGTGGCAGGGAGCGGGGACGGCACAGTCGCGAACGATCTGTCTCGAAACCAGTCTGAGAGGCCACAGCCGTCGAGCCAAGCCTGTGCTCGCCGCGGATACCGAAAAAAGGACACAATGTTGGCTTCCACACTATGATCAAATTCCTTACGTCCCGCAGGATCGGCAACCTGATCGGATTTTTCGCCTGCGTCGGGATGCTCGCCTTCGGTTATTACCTGCAGTTCGCAGTCGGCCTCGAGCCCTGTCCGCTCTGCATTCTGCAACGCCTGTTGTTGCTTGCGACCGGCGTCGCCTTCTTCGCCGCCGCAGTGCATCGGCCTGCGCGTCGGCTCGGTGCGGGCATCTATGCCGTAGCAATCTCGCTTTGCGCGGCGACGGGCGCCGCGATCTCGGCTCGCCACGTGTGGATTCAGCACCTTCCCGAAGACCAGCGCCCCTCCTGCGGCCCCGCGCTGGACTACATGTTGTCCACGTTCGGGCCGTTCGGATCCCTGTTCCGGATCCTGCGCGGCTCGGGCGAATGCGGCAAGGTGGACTGGACGCTGCTCTCCTTCAGCATCCCGGAGTGGACGCTCGCGGCGTTTCTCGCGCTTGGCGCCTGGGCCGTGTTCCTGGCGACGCGCGACTGAAGCAGCTTACTTGTAAGGGTTTTCGATCTTCTGTACGAGCTCGGCGAGGACACGCCGGAATTGCTGCTCGTCGCAGCCCATCAGCACCGCGTCCTCCAGCGCGTCCTGGCAGAGCTGGTGGATCTCCTCCAGGTTTTCCTTCAGCACCTTCAGCTTTTCGACGCAGGACACGACTTCGCCGGAGGGCGAGCGCCATACGGTATCGGAGACGGGCCTTCGGCTCATGATCCGATCTGACCCGGCAGGCGTGGAGGGGTTCCCGGCGCGAGTCTCATTCATGCCCGTCTGAGGATCGCCTCGATCTTCTCGGCGAGGACCGGCTCGGCAAGCGCCGCCTTCAGCACTTCGCCGAGAAGGATCACCGCAGGCCCATCGCCGGCTTGTCGGGAGAGCCCCGACAGATCCGCGAGGGTTCCGTGGTAGACGCGCCGCTCCGGGAGCGTGGCGCTTTCCACCAGCGCAATCGGCGTGGTATAGGGTTTCCCGCGCCGGATCAGCGCCGCGCCGATCTCCTCGGCGAGCCCGGCGCCCATGTAGATTACGGCGGTATCGGCTGCGAGCACGCTTGCGGCCCAGTCGTTCTCCCGCTCGCCCTGACCCGCGCGCGGCGTGACGAAAGCGACATGGCGGCTCAATCCCCGGCGGGTGAGCGACACGCCGAGCTCTGCAGCTGCCGCTGTCGCCGCAGTCACTCCGGGCACGACTTCGAACTCGATGCCGGCCCGGCGCAGTGCCTCGATCTCCTCCTGCGCGCGGCCGAAGAGCATGGGGTCGCCGCCCTTCAGCCTCACCACGACCTTGTGCCGGTGCGCGGCGTCGATCAGCCGCTTGTTGATGAACTTCTGTGCCGTTGACCGGCTGCCGCTGCGCTTGCCCACGGGGGTCTTCTGCGCGCGCGAGGCGAGCGCGAGCGTCTGCGGATGCACCAGCGCATCGTGAAAAACGATGTCGGCGCGCTTCAAGATTTCGGCCGCGCGCAGAGTAAGCAGATCGGGCGCGCCTGGACCAGCGCCCACCAAATACACCTTGCCGAGTGAATCACCCATCGATCATTCCCGCGGCCACGGTCTGATTGCTTGCTTCGTCGATCAGGATAAAGGAGCCGGCAGCGCGGTTCAGCTCGTAGGAATCGACGAAAAGCGGCTCGGCGAGTGCAAGGGCTACATGCGCGATATCGTTCATCGCCAGGCCTGCGGGCCTTGTTTGCTGCTCGAGCGAATTGACGTCGATGCGGGAGTTGAGCGAGATAAGTCTTGCCTTCACGCTGTGCGTAGTGTGCTTGAGCACGAAGCGGGCGCCGGGTAAAGCCCGCACATCGAGGGGCGCGGTAGAGAGCCAGCAGAGGCGCGCCTCGATGGCCTTTGCCGCTCGCGGCGGTCGGAGCGGGTCGACGAGTACGTCACCTCGCGAAATATCGATGTCGTCGTCAAGCACGAGAGTCACCGAGTCGCCGGCAACGGCGACAGGCAGTGACCTTTCGAGAGAAATAATGTCCTTGACGACCGTGCGGCGGCCCGAAGGCAGAGCGAGCACCGCGGCTCCGCGGAACAGGACGCCCGATTCGATTCGGCCGGCATAACCCCGGAAATCCGCCCCCGCTCCGGGTCGCGCCACGAGCTGCACCGGAAAGCGGAACGGCAGCGAGTCCGCCACATCGGCCACGTCGATTTCCTCGAGCGCTGCAAGCAGTGTGGGCCCTCGATACCAAGCCATGTTTTCGCCGCGTTCTACGGTCATATCGCCGCGCAACGCCGAAATCGGGATGAAGCGCAGGTCGGCGATGCCAAGCGCCGAGACGAAAGCGAGAAAGTCGCCGCGGATGCGCTCGAAGACCGCTTCGTCATAATCGACGAGGTCCATCTTGTTCACCGCCACGACGATGTGGCGCACGCCCAGAAGGTGGGCGATATAAGTGTGCCGGCGCGTCTGCGGCAAGACGCCTTTGCGCGCATCGATGAGGATCACCGCCGCGTGGGCGGTGGAGGCGCCTGTCACCATGTTGCGGGTGTACTGCTCGTGGCCGGGCGTGTCGGCGATGATGAACTTGCGCGGCGGGGTGGCAAAGTAGCGGTAGGCGACGTCGATGGTGATACCTTGCTCGCGCTCGGCTTCAAGCCCGTCGGTGAGCAACGACAAATCGAGATCCTCCCGCCCGCGCTTGCTCGACGCACGCGCGACCGCGGCGAGCTGGTCGTCGAATATGGCGCGCGTATCGTGCAGGAGCCGCCCGATCAGCGTGCTCTTGCCGTCGTCCACGCTGCCGGCGGTGATGAATCGGAGCACCCCACGGTCTTCCGTAGCTTGCGCATTGCGCTCGATTTCACCCAGTAAGGTCATGTCAGAAGTACCCTTCTTTCTTGCGTCGCTCCATGGAGGCATCCGAAGTCTGATCGTCCATGCGCGTCGCGCCGCGCTCAGTGACCGTGGTCAGCGCAGTTTCGGCGATGATCTCCGCGGCGGTCGCCGCGACGGATTCCACCGGGCAGGTGCAACTGATGTCGCCCACGGTGCGAAAACGCACCGACAGCACTTCCACCGTTTCGCCTTCGTGCGGTGGGGTAATTTCGGTCACGGGGACGAGGAGCCCCTTCCTTTTCACCACCGGCCGGCGGTGCGCGTAATAGATCGAGGGAACGGCGAGCCGCTCGCGCTCGATGTACTGCCAGACGTCGAGCTCCGTCCAATTGCTGATGGGGAACACGCGCATATGCTCGCCCTTCGCGACGCGGGTGTTGTAGAGGCTCCACAGTTCGGGGCGCTGGTTTTTCGGGTCCCACTGGCCGAATTCGTCGCGGAACGAGAACACGCGCTCCTTCGCGCGCGCTTTTTCTTCGTCGCGGCGCGCGCCGCCGATGGCGGCATCGAAGCCGAATTCGGCGATTGCTTCCAGCAGCGTCACAGATTGCGCGGCGTTCCTGCTCTCGTCGACGCGACGCAGCCTGACCGTTCCGCGGCGCATCGACTCCTCGACCGAACGCACGACGAGCCGCTCGCCAAGCTCGGCCGCGCGCGCGTCGCGGAAGGCGATTACCTCGTGAAAATTGTGCCCGGTGTCGATGTGCATGAGGGGAAACGGAAACTTTGCCGGACGGAATGCCTTTTCCGCCAGGCGCAGCAGTACCAGCGAATCCTTGCCGCCGGAAAAGAGCAATACGGGATTCGCGCATTCGCCGGCGACCTCGCGCAGGATGAATATCGCTTCGGACTCTAGCCAGTCGAGATGGCTGCGCGCAGGCAGCGGGTCGCGCTCCGGGCGCGGTTTTTCCAGGACTGCGCTCACGTTTCGATCTCAGCCGTGGCACGAACGAGACGCCCGTCCGGTGCCATGTGCAGCCCGCACTCGCGCGTTTGTGCTTGTTCCCACCACCAGCGCCCGGCGCGCACGTCTTCGCCGGCGACGGTGGACCGGGTGCAGGGCGCGCAGCCGATGGAGCGGTAGCCCTGGTCGTGGAGCGCGTTGTACGGAACATCGAACGCGCCGATGTATTCCCACACGTCGTTCTCGCTCCAGTCGGCAAGGGGATTGAATTTCACCATGCCGCGCTCGGCGTCGATTTCCTGAAGCTCCAGGCCGGCGCGGGTGACGGCCTGCTCGCGGCGCTGGCCGGTGATCCAGGCTTCCTTGCTCTCCAGTGCGCGATTGAGCGGTTCGACCTTGCGGATGTGGCAGCAACGCTTGCGCAGTTCGGTGCTTTCGTAGAGCGCGTCGCGGCCGAACTTGACCACATATTCTGCAACGGCCTGCGGATCGGGGCGGAACACGCGCACGTCGTAGCCGTAGCGTTTGCGGATCGCCGCGATCACGTTGAGGGTGTCAGCATGCAGCCTTTCAGTATCGAGCGTGAAGATCTCGATGGCCAGCTTATGCCGCAGGATCGCATCCGTAATTACCATGTCCTCTGCCGACAGGCTCGATGCGAGGGCGGCGGGCGCATGCTCGAGCGCAACGCGCGCCAGCAGGCGCTCGATCTCGGCGGTCTTGTGCTTCAGCGCGTCGGTCATGACTTGCCCGCGGCCAGCCGGCGGCGGAAAAGCGGCACGGGCCGCTGCACGGAAGTCTGGTAGGCGTCGCTGAAGGTGCCGAACACGGAGAGCGCTTCCTGTGCGTCCTGGTCTTCGCGTAGCGCGAAGGCGTCGAATCCGCACTGCTCCATGAAAAACAAGTGATCGTGCAAGACATCGCCGATGGCGCGCAGTTCACCCCTGAAGCCGTAGCGTTCGCGCAGCAGGCGCGCGATGGAGTAGCCGCGGCCGTCACCGAACTTGGGGAAATTCACCGCGATGAGCGGAAA
>DATDGA010000262.1:0-7401 GCA_036522335.1 Burkholderiales bacterium | reverse complement strand
GACGGGACGACCCTGCGGCTCTACTTTGCCGGAGACGATTTGCCGAACGCGTGGGGCATCGGACAGATGACCTGCTCGCTGGCGCCGTGAAGCTTCGCCGTTCGGTGGCGACGTTATGAGGAAACCCGTAAGCCGTGAGTTTAAGTAAGGCCTGCTTCAACGCGCAGGGTGCAAGTCCTGGTTATCAAAATAATTTGATTTATCAAAGTTTTGTGATAACATGCCTGCGAAGTCGCTCAGATTCATCGGCTCTAGTCTCTCGAATTTGAGGGACTTTCCTGTGGAAGCCCGGCGCGCGGCCGGCTTCGAGTTGTGGCAGGTGCAAAGCGGCTTAATGCCCTCCGACTTCAAGCCCATGCTCAACGTCGGGCCGGGTGCGTACGAGATTCGCATCCGCGTGTGGGGCCAGTGGCGGGTGATCTACGTCGCAAGATTTGCGGAGAGCGTCTACGTGCTGCATGCCTTTCGAAAGAATACGCAGAAGACGCGCAAAGAGGATATCGAGCTCGCCCGTAGGCGTTATCGGCAGATCGAGGAAAAGTCATGAAGCGACGCGTGAAGAAATCAAGCGGCAATGTGTTCATCGACCTAGGCTTCCCGCCCGAGGAAGCAGCAGTCCTTGCCATGCGCGCCGAGCTGATGGCCAAACTCCGCGCCTTGATCGCAGAACGCGGTTGGACGCAGCACGAAGCGGCCAAGCGGCTCGGCATCGGCCAATCGCGCGTGTCCGATCTCGTACGCGGCAAATGGGACAAGTTTAGCCTCGACATGCTAATGACTCTGGCAGCACGCGTGGGTCAGAAGCCGAGCTTGGTGCTGGAGGCTGCGTGATTGGGAGGCCGGAAAATATGACTCCAACGCCCTCCGGAGATATCGCCTCATGACTCGATCGAACCCAGCACATGAACACTGAATCCCCGGAATCCACTTATAAATCGGGGAAAGTTGTTCAGACAAGCGGAGCCACTTCTGTTGTTGCGGCCCCACCGCCGCAAAATCCGCGAAATATACTCTTGAAGCTTCTCCCATCCTCCATCCGCGGCACCGCCACACCCGGCCCCGGCACGCCGCCGCAGGGGTTGCTCGCTTTTTACTGGCACTTCGTGAGTCAGACGAAGGGTTGGTACGCAGCGATGTTCGCGGCGAGTCTCGCCGTCGCTCTGCTCGACACGGTGATTCCGCTTTTCATCGGCAAGCTGGTGTCGCTGATGGAAGCCACCGACCGGCAGGCCGCCCTCGCAGCACAATGGTCGATGCTCGCCGCGATGGTCGGGCTGGTGCTGATCGTAAGGCCGCTCGCGATCCTCGCCGACATCGCGATCCGCCACAACGCGCTGATCCCCGGTGTGACCAGCATGATCCGCTGGCAGAGTCACTGGCACGTGGTGCGCCAGAGCTGGCCGTTTTTCCAGAACGATTTCGCCGGGCGCATCGCCAACCGCGTGATGCAGACCGCGAACGCGCTGCGCGAGAGCGCGATGGCCTCGATCCGCGCGATCTGGTACATCGCGGTGTACGGCGTCTCCGCGCTCGCGCTGATGGCGCACTCGGACTGGCGCCTGGGCGTGCCGACGCTGCTGTGGGCGATCGGTTACGTTTTTTTCCTGCGCCACTTCGTCCCGCAACTACGCGACCTCGGCCGGGCGAGCAGCGAGCTGCGTTCGCTCGTCATGGCGCGCGTGGTGGACAGCTACACCAACATCCTCACGGTCAAGCTCTTCGCGCGCCTCGCCGACGAGGACGCCTACGTGCGCGAATCGATCGACCTGCACCAGGGCGCGATCGCCGCGCACATGCAGATGATCACGCGCTTCATGTTCTGGCTGACGGCGATGAACGCGATGCTCATGGTCGGCACGGCGGCGATCGGAATCACGCTCTGGGCGCACGGCACGGTGAGCGCGGGCGTCGTCGCCACGGCACTCCCGCTCGCCTGGCAGATCGCCAACGTCGCCGGCTGGGTGAGCTGGGAAGTGACAGCCATCTTCGAGAACGTGGGGGTGGTGCAGGAAGGTATGCAGTCGATCGCGGTGCCGCACTCGAGCGTCGACCGGCCGGGCGCGCGCCCGCTCGAAGTCTCGCGCGGCGAGATCCGCTTCGAGAACATCGTCTTCGGCTACGGCAGAAAAGACGCCCCGCCCGTGCTCGATCGCATGAATCTCGCGATCCGTCCGGGCGAGCGCCTCGGCCTCGTCGGCCGCTCGGGCGCGGGCAAGTCTACGTTCGTGAATCTCCTGCTGCGCTTCTACGATCCCGAGCAGGGAAGGATCGTGATCGACGGCCAGGATATCGCGAACGCGACACAGGAGAGCTTGCGCGCGGCGATCGGCATGGTGACGCAGGACACTTCGCTGCTGCACCGCTCGATCGCGGCGAACATCCGCTACGGAAGGCCTAGCGCGAGCGACGCGCAGGTCGAGGCGGCGGCGAAGAAGGCGCAGGCGCACGCCTTCATCGTGGGCTTGCGCGACTGGAACGGCCGCGCGGGCTATGACGCCCACGTCGGCGAGCGCGGCGTCAAGCTCTCGGGCGGCCAGCGCCAGCGCGTCGCGCTCGCGCGCGTGATCCTGAAGGACGCGCCCATCCTCGTCCTCGACGAAGCGACCTCGTCTCTCGACAGCGAGGTGGAGGCCGCCATCCAGGAGCAGCTCCTCGGCTTGATGGAAGGCAAGACCGTGATCGCGATCGCGCATCGCTTATCCACCATCGCGCGCATGGACCGGTTGATCGTGCTGGAAAGCGGGAAGATCGTGGAGCAGGGCACGCACGCCGAGCTGCTAGCGCTCGCTGGCCACTACGAGAAGCTCTGGCGCCACCAGTCGGGCGGTTTCCTTGCGGATGACGTGTCGCCGAAGTCGGCCGAGCTCGATCCGTCGGAAGAGCTTTTGGCCGAAGACGTGCGCGCCGACGAGAAATCCGGGCCCTCGACCGACGACGCGCCGGTGACGACCCGGACCTGAAGGGCGCTACCGGTGCGCGGCCGGCGCGCGAATCTCAGCGCGTGCGCCCGCGCATCGACGCCGGGTGGCCGGGCAGCCCAAACCATCTTCCCGTGTTCACGATCTGATCGCCGTCCACGCGCAGGATCGAGACGTCCTGGTCGATGAAGTTGCCGACGTAGATATAGCGCCCGTCGTCGCTGAACACCACGCCTTCGGGCAGGCCGCGCACCTCGACTTCGTTGGTGCGCGTCACCTTCTTGCCGTCGATCTTCAGCGCGACCACCAGGGCATTGCGGTTGTAGAAGAAGGCGCTCGTCGAGGCGTTGGTTCCCCGGAGCAGCACCGCCACCGCGAGCTTGCCGGTCGGGCTGATGGCGAAGCCCTCGGGCGCGTCGCCCACCACCACCTTGTCGATCACCCGCGGCGGATTCGCTTCGATGTCGATCACGCTCACCGTGTCGACGTGACCGTCGGCCGCGCCGCTGTTGCCGTTGTCCGCGGTGAGCGCGAGCCTGCCGTCGGGTGTCACGTCGACGTTGTACGGCCACAGGCCGGCCGGAACGTCCTGTTTGTTGTAGACGACCTTCTCGCCGTTGACCTCGAGGAACGCGATCTTGTGCCCCGGGAACTTGGCCGCGAGCGCGCGCTTGCCGTCGGGCGTGAACACGACGTGCGCGACCTGCTCGCCGATCGTCACCGTGTCGATCAGCTCGACTTTGTTCCCCGCGATTCGCAGAACGCTGATCGAGCCGTCGGCGCGGTTCGCGACGAGCGCGAGATTTCCCGCGCGGTTGATCGACATGCCCGAAGGCTGCTTGCCCGCGGTGACGGTGTCGATGAGCTTCGGCGGATTGGCGGTGAGGTCGATGACCCAGATGCGGTTGTCGGGCACCTGCTTCCAGGCGCCGCCCTCCTGGACCACGTTCATCGAGTTGGCGACGAGCGCGAGGCCCGCGTCAGGCGTGATGGCGAGATTGACTGGCGGACCGACGATGGTGTTCGCGAGCGGCAGGGTGACGAGGATCTTCGGCGCGAGCGGCTCGGTGCCGACATCGATGATCGCGACGGAGTCGCGTCCGGGCGGACCGATCACCGCCTTTCCGGAAGCGTCCCAGCTCTGCTTCTCGTCGAGGCCGACGATCATCAGCTCGGGCTTTCCCGCGGCCGGCGGGTTCATCGCGGCGCAGCCCGCGAGGGCGGCGATGATCGAGCACGCGATCAGGGTCTTTAGAGAATCGGTAGCAAATACGTTGGGCATGATTCCCCCTTTTAGCATGGAATTTGTACGCGACGGCGATGCCGGACGGCTCCTTGAATCCACGCCATGGTAGCACCACCTCGTCGGCATTTGACGCAGGTCAAATCGCGCCCGCCGATCCCTCACAGAATCGTCAGTGTCCCTCAGGAGGTTTGAGCGATCAGAGCGGAATTCCCCTGCCCCGCAGTCGATGCGATCGCCGTACCGCGCTATCTCGCGCAGACCTACTGGTGGGCCTATGTCCATCCGCGCGCGGTCAAGCTGTTCGAGCGCGAATTAGTGCCGTGCTCGGCAGCGTTCGGCTAGCGGCGTCACTTCGCCGAGACGATCACGTAGTCGCGCCCCTGCTGCACGAATTCGAATTCGACTTTCCTGCCGGAGGAGAACATGCCGAGCAGCGCCTTGTCCTTGACGACGAAGGTCATGGTCATGGCCGACCATTTGAGGGTTTCGACCGGGCCGTGCGCGATGGTGACCTTGCTGCTCGCAGTATCCACCTTCGTCACGGTGCCGGCCGCTTTGTGCGTTTTGGCGGGCGCACTCTTGGCGGCGGCCGGCTTTTCACTAATGTCCCTGTTTCTCGTGGAGTCGTACTGCGCGTAGCCCATCGCGGGCACTGCGATCGACACGGCGAGAACCAGGAACGGTATTGGCGAGAATTTCATTTCATGTCTCCTTTTGCAATCGAATTCATGGCGGCGAGGCGCGTCCGGCGCGCGGGGTGCAGACGCAGCGACCGCCCGTGCGCCGTCCCGTCAATTCGTCCGGCTGAACTTCTGCGCGCGCCGGCCGGTGCCGACTTCCGATGTGTACAGGTTGCCTTTGGAGTCGACGGCGATGTTGTGCACCCATTTGAATTCGCCGGCCATGCGCCCGGAGCGGCCGAACGAGGACAGCACTTTTCCGGTGTCGCGCTCGAGAACGAGCACCTGGCCGTTCGCGCCGTCCGCCATGAATAGGTACTTCTGCGCCTTGTCCTCCGACAGCACCAGGTCCCACACCGATCCGTTGTGCAGGGTCTGAGGCTCGACGCGAAATTCCTTCACGAAGCGGCCGCTGCGCGCGAACACCTGGATGCGGTCGTTGGCGCGATCGCAGACGTAGACGAGGCCGTCGCGCGCGAGCCGCGCGCAGTGCACCGGGTTGCCGAACTGTTGCGGCAGCGTCTTCGCCGGATCGTAAGCCGGCAGCTTGTCGTCGCTCGGACGGTTGCCGTACGCGCCCCAGTGCCGCTTGTAGGCGCCGGTCGCCGCATCGAGAACGAGCACGCGCCGGTTCTGGTATCCGTCGGCGATGAAGAGCTCGTTCGTCAGCGCGTCGATCTCCACGACCGCCGGGCGGCCGAGCATAGTGTTGCTGTTCGATCCGCCGGTGGCGCCCGCCTTGCCGATCTGCTTCAGGAACTTTCCGTCGGCGGTGAACTTGAGAATCTGGTGATCCTTGGCGCCGTTGCCGGCTATCCAGACGTTTCCCGCGCCGTCGATGGTGATGCCGTGCTCGCTCTCGGGCCAGTCGTAGCCCTTGCCCGGTCCGCCCCAGCTCCGGTAGAGATTGCCCGCGGCGTCGAATTCGAGCACCGGCGGCGCGGGCGTGCAGCACCGGGTCGCCGGCGGATTTTGCATCGCGCCCTTTTCGTCGTCCAGCAGCGTGCCCGGACGATGAACGATCCAGATGTGATCGTCCTTGTCCACGGCGATGCCCGACACCTGCCCGAGGATCCAGTTGCCGGGCAGCTTCGGCCAGGCGGGATCGACCGCGTAGTGAGGCGCGGAGATAAACGGCATCTGCTGACAGCCCGACAGCACCGCGAGCGCCGTTGCGGCGGCGCCGATTGCAAATAACGTTTTCACATCGCCCTCAATATCGTTTTCATGGTTCTCCTCCGGGTGCCAAGCTAGCGCAAGCTGCCGGCGAAGACAAGCGCCCGACTCCTTCGCGCGACGCAGATCTTGTTGATGACGCGCCGATCCGGAACTATCATCGGTGTAAGCCATGACTCCCGGGATCGAATACGCGCTCGGCGCGATGCTCTTCTTCGGGCTCGGCGACCTGGTCTACAAGCGCGGCGCGGCGGCGGGCGCGCAACCCCATCATTTCCTGATGGTCCAGTCCTGGGTGTTCACGCCGACAGTCGCCTTGTACGGCCTTTTCACCGGCTCGCTCGAATTTTCCGTGGCCGCGGTGCAATGGGGCGCGCTCGCGGGGGTATTCGCCCTGGTCGGCTTCTACAATTTCGCCCACAGCCTCAGAACCGGCTCGATCAGCATCAATGCGCCGGTGTTCCGGCTGAGCTTCGTCCTCACCGCGGCGCTCGCCGTCCTGCTGCTCGGGGAGCCGCTCACGCGCTACAAAGTCTCGGGCATCGCGCTCGCGCTCGCCGCGGTCTGGCTGCTGCTCGGCGCGCCGGTTCCCGGGGACGCGGCCGGGCGGCGCGAGAGCCGCTCCTCGCTGGTGCGCGTACTGATCGCCACGGCAACCGTCGGAGTTGGAAATTTCGTATACAAGCTCGGTTTGCAGGCGGGCGCGAACCCCGCCTCGATGATCACCGCGCAAGGGGTCGTGGTGATCACGCTCGCCACCGCTTTCGTCGGCGTGGTCGATCGCCGCGTCGCGCCGTCCCGCGCCGCCCTGAGCTATGCGCCGAGGGCCGCGGTCGTGCTCGCGTTCGCCTTCGCTTTCATGGTCGAGGCCATGGCGCGCGCAGAAGCGAGCGTGGTGGTTCCGATCGCGCAGATGGGCTTCGTGGTCACGGCCCTGCTCGGCTTTTTTTTCCTGCGGGAACCGTTTACGGCGCGCAAGGGCGCGGGCCTCGTCGCCGCAGTCGCGGCGCTGGCGAGCCTCGCCTACGGGTAGCGGTCCGTGAAGATCCTCTTGGGGATCGCGCCGTAGACCATCTGCACCTGGTCGACCGCCTCGCCGACGACGTAGTTGACGGCGACGCTCGCGAGCGAATAGGCGTCGGCGGCCGAGAGGCCCTTCTCGCGCTGCAGGAAGGCGACCGTCTCCTCCACGGCCTGCTTCAGCGCAGCGTCGAGATCGGCGTCCATTCCCATCACGTAATAGTTGTCGGCGTCTTCCGCGCGCGGCCACTTCATCGTCTTGCCCTGTCCCTTGTGCACGAAGAATCGCAAGATCGGTGCGAGCGAGGCCTCGATGGCGGTGCCGTTGATCTCTCCGTCGCCCTGCACCGCGTGCGAATCG
>DATDGA010000261.1:0-9439 GCA_036522335.1 Burkholderiales bacterium | reverse complement strand
GATTTTCGCTACCGGCATGCGCGTTGTTCGCAGAAACGTTGGTGGCGACACCGACAACGCTCCGGCCCGGTCCTAAGTTTCCGCGAGTCCCAGCCGGTGATCGAGCACTTCGCGCAGCGGTTTGCCGCTCGACTCCGGGTGATCGAAACGCCGAATTTCATCACCGCATATTACTTCATGTCGCAGGGGCCGACCGCGGGATATCCGCGCGCGTCTCGCGGCGAAGTCTTTGGACGCTCAAGCCACCGCGAGCGGCGCCTCGTCCATCAGGGCGATCTGCTCTTTCAGCTCGAGGATGCGGTCCTGCCAATAGCGCTGGGTGTTGAACCAGGGAAACGCGGCGGGGAAGGCCGGATCGTCCCAGCGCCGCGCGAGCCAGGCCGAGTAATGGATGAGCCGCAGGGTGCGCAGCGCCTCCAGGAGATGCAGCTCGCGCGGATCGAACTCGTGGAAATCCTCGTATCCGACGAGTACGTCGGCAAGCTGGTGCGTCATCGACTGGCGGTCGCCCGAGAGCAGCATCCACAGATCCTGGATTGCGGGGCCGGTGCGGCAGTCGTCGAAGTCCACGAAGTGCGGGCCCTCGTCGGTCCACAGCACGTTCCCCGCGTGGCAGTCGCCGTGCAGGCGCAACGCGCGCACCCCGCCCGCGCGCTCGTAGCAGCGCGCGACGCCCGCGAGCGCCAGCTCGGCTGCGCTCTTCCAGGCGTCCAGCAAATCCGCCGGAATGAAATCGTGCGCGAGCAGCCACTCGCGCGGCTCGTATCCGAAGCTCTCGATATCGAGCATCGGCCGCTCCGCGAACGCCTTCGTCGCGCCCACCGCGTGGATGCGGCCGATGAAGCGCCCCATCCACTCCAGCGTGTCGCGGTCTTCGAGCTCCGGGGTGCGGCCGCCGCGGCGCGGATAGACTGCGAAGCGAAAGCCGCCGAATTCGTGCAGCGTCCTGCCGCCGATCGAGAGCGGCGCAACCACCGGAATCTCCCGTTCGGCGAGCTCGCAGGCGAAAGCGTGCTCCTCGAGGATTTGCGCGTCGGTCCAGCGCGCGGGACGGTAAAACTTCGCGACGACCGAATGTGGTGGGCTCGCTGCGGAGACGTCTTCGAGCCAAACTTGGTAGACGCGGTTCTCGTAGCTGTTCAACCCGAGCAGGCGCCCGTCACCGTGCAGATTCACGCTAGCGAGCGCGTCGAGCACGGTGTCGGGCGTGAGGCCCGAGTAGGGCGGTTCGGAGGGCATCGCGTCATTGTACGGGCGATGCTCGCACGAAACGGGACGCAGAAAGCAAAAGTCCGCCCCTAGGAGGACTTTCGCTTGAGCGAAGAATTTTCTAGTAAGGCGCTGCCAGCTGGCTGCCCGCCACCGCACCGATCACCGAGCCGGCAGCGATCGCGGCGGCGCGGCCGTTGCCGATGGCGCTGCCGATCACCCCGCCGACGATCGCGCCGCCCACTGCTCCCAAAGCAGGAGCAGGCGCGTAGTACGCAGGAGCGGGCCGGCCGTAGTACATCGGCGCGGGCGGGTAGTACATCGGCGCCGGGCGATAGACGATGACCGGCGGTGCCACGACGATACGCGGACCATAGGCGAAGGGTCTTCCGTAGTAATGACCGTATCCGTGCCGGAAGCCATCGTGGGCCGCGGCGGGCATGCTTGCCAGAGCCGAGGAGGCGAGTGCTGCAAGAATCACGAGCCGACTTGCCTTGATGTTCATGGTCATCTCCTTTTCAGGCTTTACGTTCACAAGAACGGTCCCCGGGGAGGAGTGTTGACCGGGATCGTGTAACGGCTTGTAAGCCTTGTTTCTGCCGTAACGGACCGGTCCAGGCTCCTGCAACTTCAGCACAGGCGACACCCGAGCCCGAAATGCGCGTCTGAAACCTGTTTCGGTTGGGATAGAATTTACTCCGACGTGGATCCGGGATAGGCAGGAAGGTCACGACGGTCATGCAAGGGTACGAAGAATGGTAACCATCACGATCAGCGGCGCCGATAAGAGCGGCGCGTTGGCCCGGATATCCGCCTTCCTCGCCCGCAAGGGGTATCCGCTAAAAGGCCAGCAAGTCACGGAATCGCCGTCCGGCGCGAAGCTCATCAGAATCAGCCTCGACGTCGCTCAGCTTGATGAGGCGAAACTGGCCGCAGAGATAAAAGGCCTCAGCCCTGGGTACAGCGTGGTCGCCGTGGAAGGCGTTCAAACCGACGCCCCATCGATCAAGGAAATGGCCGCCCAGTTTCCGGATATCGCCCCGCTGGTGCTGGCGTATGCCGGGTCGTTCGGCGCGGAGACCCGGGATCACGAATTGCTTGAGGCTGGGAAAAAAATAGGCGCCTTTCATTACGAGAAGGAATGGTCTTTCGGCAGCCCGCTGAAAATGCCCGTTGCGTTGCGGCGGACCCTGGTTCCTGCACTCGAGCAGTTCGGCAAAGTGGATGCAACCGACACGGAAGTCAGGCTGCCGGACAGTCAGTTTTGCAGCGCGGGCAAGATCGTCTGCTGTGAATTCCTGACCGGCTTCATGCAAGGATTCCTGGAGGCGGGTCCGCTGACGCAGAATACTCGTGTGAAAAAGGTGGAGTGCCGGGCAAAGGGGAGTGCACACTGCGCTTACACCTTTGCCTATGATCTATAATTGACCGCTGTTTGTCTGTGATTGGCCGGCCGTCGCTGGCTGGCCGACGATCGCGCAGTTCATGGTCCCAAAAAGGGGAGTATTGAGATGAATACCATTCAGTACGAGCCGTTTCTGGTCGGGTTATCGTTTGTGATATCTGTTTTTGGTTCGTATACGGCATTGCAGCTTGCCATCGCGATACCGCAGGCGCGAACCTGGACGGGCATCATTGGTTCGGTGCTTGGCGCGTCGGTGGCGCTGGGCGGAGGCGCGATCTGGTCGATGCATTTCATCGGGATGAATGCGGCCGACATGGGCGTGCCGGTGGCCTACGACCCGCTCCTCACCTTCGCTTCGTTCATTTTGGCCGTTGCCGCGCCGGCCGTTGGCTTGTTCATCGTGGGACGCAGCGACGGCGGACCCTTCAACTTGCCGATCGGCGGGGTGCTGACAGGGCTGGGCGTAGCCCTCATGCATTACACCGGAATGGCGGCGATGATCATGCCGGCCAAAATAAGCTATGACATCACCTTGTTCTACGCCTCCATAGTCATTGCGGTCGTGGCTGCGACGGCGGCATTGTGGCTCGCGTTCAATCTGCGCGGCAACTTGCAGCGCTTCGGCAGCGCAATCGTCATGGGTATCGCAGTGTGCGGGATGCACTATACCGGGATGTATGCGGTGCGGATGGAACACACGAAGGAAGCTGTCCAGGCAACCGGAATAGCCTTGTCGTCGACGAACATGGCTTACTCGGTGTTCGCAGTTACAGCAGTACTCCTGACGCTTCTTTTGATCTACAGCGCATGGAAGGCGCAACGCGCCCTGCCCGTCGATATATAGAGAGAGAGCGGGAAGCGATAGGGAAACCTATCGCAGCGCTACGCCGGAGCCGCGGATTTCCGCGGCTCCGCCGCTTGAGGAGGCCGACTCGAGGCGGATGCGTGAAAAGATTTCTTTCGCGCTGCTGATCCAGAGGCTCCAGGTGTGTCCGCCCGGCATCTCCAGGCGGTGAGCCGCGGGAAGTTCAGGCTCCAGTAGGCGTACGTCGTTTATCAAGTAATCGCTGGTGCCGATAGCGAGCCACACTCGGTGTGCGAGCTCGGGTCGATCCGCCCAGCCTTTCACCATCTTCCACACTTGGCGCTGATAGTTGTCACCGCTCATCTCTTCCGGCAGGGGGCCGGGATCCCAGTTTCGCGGGCCGCCGGCAGCGCGGATTTCATCCAGCAGTTCGCGGTTGCCGAGGAACGGCGCGAACAGCACGAGTCCCGTGAGCTCGCCCGGGTGGTCGCGTTCGTACAGCAAAGCGCCCATGCCTCCCAGGGATGCGCCCGCCAGCCAGATGCGGCGGTAGGTGTGGAGTGCCGGCTCGACGATCTCCTCATGCAGTCGCGGCACGAGCCTGCCGTCGCGATAGTAGGCGAAAGTCGCGCTGGTGAGCAGCACGTCCGCTTCCGGCCAGGAATCGTGAATGGCCCCGGCAATGCCGTGAGTCTGCAAGTCGCCCGCGTCGTCGCCAAGGCCGGGGAGCACGATGACGAGAGTGCGCTCGGCGGAAGGCCGGGATGCGGCCACCGGCACCGTGCCGATCGGGACCTTCGAGTCGCCAATCGTGAAGCAGCCCGCGAGGCCGGAGGCAGCCAGGCACAGTACGAGGGAAAGACCGCGATGCACGACTCTCGCGCCCGCAAAGGAGGTCAGGCGGGTTTCTTTTCCGGCCCCTTGGGTATGAAGCGCAGCGCAACGCCGTTGTTGCAATAGCGCAGCCCGGTCGGCTCCGGCCCGTCGTCGAAGATGTGGCCGTGATGCCCGCCGCAGCGCACGCAATGGTATTCGTTGCGTTCCATGAAGAGCTTGCGGTCCACCGTGGTCGCGAACACTCCGGGTATCGTCGTGAAAAAACTCGGCCAGCCGGTGCCGCTGTCGAATTTCATCTGCGAAGTGAAAAGCGGCAGGCTGCAGCCGGCACAGACGAACACACCGGGACGCTTCTCGCGATCGAGCGGACTCGTACCTGCCCGCTCGGTGCCTTCGTGGCGCAGCACGTCGTATGCGGCAGGCGACAGCCGCTTTTTCCATTCGGCGTCTGCGAGCCTGAGCGGCTCGGCGCTCGAGGCCACGTCCGCCCCTTCCGCAAGGAGGGTTTTCCAATTCTTCTGCAGGTCTTCCACTTTCACGGCTCCTTTGGCGGGCTTCTGTCCCCACCCTGGGGCGCCGAAGCCCGCCAGAGACAGTGCCGTCAAACCTCTCAACCAGCTGCGACGATCCATTTCATCACCTCCGTGTGGCCGCCAGTATAGACCGTTGTCCGTTACGGTAATTCCGCGCGACCGGACAGGCATTGGTCGGGGAGGCGGGGCGTGCCTTACACGAGCCCGTCCGCCGGTCTCCGCGCTACAATCGGGTCCGATCATGAGTCCATCGTGAGCTCCGATTACTGCGACATCTGGCTTGCTGCAGGCGTGCGCACGCCCTTCGCGCGTGTGGACGGCGCGCTCGCCGGCATGGGCGCGGTCGGACTCTCGGTCCCGGTGATGCGGGCAATGCTCGGGCTCGAAGCGACCCGTTCGCAACCGGTCGTGAAGCCGGACTTGGTGGTCTGGGGTACGGTGATTCCAAACCTCGGCTATTCGAACATCGCGCGCGAGGTGCAGATCGAGGCGGGCCTCGACCAGACCATCCCTGCGTTTTCCACGGTACTTGCCTGCTCGACCAGCATGGTCGCGGCGTTCGAGGCGGCAGGAATGCTCGGGCACGGCGGCAAGGAGCTCGCGCTCGTCGGTGGCGTCGAGTGCATGAGCCGCGTGCAAATCGGGCTTTCGCAAAATCTTTCCGACTGGCTGAGGCGCTTTTCGCAGACGCGCTCGATGGCACAACGCCTTGCCCTGCTGAGAGCCTTCCGGACGCGCGACATCCGCCTGCACATTCTTGCCGTGGCGAACCGCGCCACCGGCAAGAGCATGGGCGAGCACTGCGAGGAAATGGCCAAGACCTGGAACATCGCCCGCGATTCCCAGGACAGGCTCGCGCTCGCCAGTCACGAGAAGGCGGTCGCGGGCCAGAAATCCGGATTCTTCGACGATCTGATCGTGGCGGCCGAAGGCATGTCTCGCGATGGCTTCCCGCGCGCGGACACGAGTCTGGAGCGCCTGGCGAAGCTGCAGCCGGCGTTCGACAGAAAGAGCGGCAAGGGCACGATCACCGCGGGAAATGCGTCGCCGCTCACCGACGGTGCGGCGGGCCTGTGGGTCTCGACCGGCGCCGGTCTCCAGCGCTGGCCGCGCTCTTTGCCGCGCGCGCGGCTGGTCGATTGGGAGATCGCGGCGGTGGACGTTTTCACCGAGGGACTGCTGATGGCGCCGGCATATGCGATCCCGCGCATGCTCGCGCGAAACGGCCTTGCCTATCGCGACATTGCGCTGTGGGAGATCCACGAAGCGTTCGCCGCGCAAGTGCTGTGCAACGTCGCCGCGCTGGAGAGCGCCGACTTCCGACGCCGGAGAGCGGGCGTCGAGGCAGACCTCGGCGGGTTTCCCTGGGAGCGGCTCAATCCCCACGGCGGCTCGGTGGCGCTTGGCCATCCCTTCGGTGCTACCGGTGCGCGCATCCTCTCGCAGGCGGTCAAGGAACTTGCGGCGATGCCGAAGGGTAGCCGCGC
This sequence comes from Burkholderiales bacterium, assembly GCA_036522335.1. Lineage (GTDB taxonomy): Bacteria > Pseudomonadota > Gammaproteobacteria > Burkholderiales > SG8-39 > VBDM01. The sequence continues at coordinate 3,163 of DATDGA010000261.1, read as the reverse complement.
CGTGGTGAGCATCTGCGCAGACGGCGGACTGGGTACGGTCGCGCTCCTTCAGACCGATTGAACTCCCTATTGGATTGGCGATGAGTTCTTCCACCGAAAATCTGGTTGAAATATCGGGCGTCGAGTTCTCCTACGGCTCCAGGAAAATCCTGAAAGGCCTGAACCTCAGGATTCCGCGCGGCAAGGTGGTCGCGATCCTCGGTGCCAGCGGGTCGGGGAAATCGACGCTGCTGCGCTTGATCGGAGGCCAGGCAAGACCCGACCGCGGAACCGTCAAGGTCGCCGGCCAAGTGGTGCACGAGCTCGATACGCGCGCGCTCTACGCTTTGCGCCGCAAGATGGGGATGATGTTCCAGGCGGGAGGCCTATTTACCGACTTGTCTGTGTTCGAGAACATAGCCTTCCCGATGCGCGAGCACACCGATCTTCCGGAAAGCGTGCTGCGCCGGATCGTGCTGATGAAGCTGCAGGCCGTCGGCTTGCGGGGCACGCACGTCCTGTCGCCGAGCGAGCTCTCCGGAGGGATGGCGCGCCGGGTGGCGCTCGCGCGCGCGATCTCGACGGATCCAATGCTCGCGATGTACGACGAACCCTTCGGCGGACTCGATCCGATTTCGATCAACGTGATCGCGAATCTCATCCGGCAGCTGAACGACGCGCTCGGCGCGACTTCCATCGTGGTGAGCTACGACGTGAGCGAAGCGGTGAAGCTCGTGGATTACGTTTATGTGATCGCCGACGGCGTGGTCGCGGGCGAGGGGACTCCTGACGAGATGCTGAGCTCGAAGGACGCCTACGTTCGGCAGTTCATGCACGCGCAGCCCGACGGCCCGATCGCCTTCCACTATCCCGGACGGTCGATCGCCGAGGACCTTGGGCCGAGGCGCCCGCCGTAGCGCCATCGCCCGCGATCCCGCACTGCGGGCGCGCGATTCGCGGGCTCTAGTGCTTGTTGAAGAGCGCGTTGAGGTAGCCCGCACCCAGACCCAGGAAACTCATCGCGATCAGCAGCAGTATGACCGCGATCACCAGCGCAGCGGATTTCAGGGCGCTGCGCGGAGCCCGGGGATCGCCCGCGCTCTCAGGTTTGCGAGGATCTTCGTTGTTTGCCATATTCATTCGACCCGGATGTTCTTTTCACGGATGATTTTGCCCCATTTCGCGGTTTCGGATCTGATCAACTCGCCGAATTGCTCGGGGGTACTTGCGACGATTTCAGCACTTTGCGCGTCGAATTTTTCTTTCATGTCGGGCATGGCGAGGATTTTCGAGAGGGCACCGTTCAGCCTGTCTATGAGCGGGCGCGGAGTGCCGGCCGGCGCGATCAGCCCGACCCAGGAAGCCGTCTCGAAGCCTGGATAAAAATCGGCGATCGTCGGCAGGTCCGGGAAATGCGGCGAGCGCTGCCGGCCGCTCGTCGCGAGGCCCACGAGTTTGCCCGCCTTGATGTTCTGACCGATCGCACCGCCCGCCTGGATGAGCATGACCTGCACGGTGCCTGAGACCAGATCGTTGACCGCCGGGCCGCCGCCCTTGTAGTGAACTGCTTGGACCTCGATTCCCGCGGTCTCCTTGAAGAGCTCGAAGGCGAGCCGGCTGGAGGACGCGGGACCCGCCGAACCGTAGTTCAGCTTCGCGCCGTTTGCTTTTGCGTAAGCGACGAACTCGGGAACCGTATTCACCTTGAGGCTCGGATGCACGACGAGAATCTGAGGGTAGCGCGCGAGCAGCATGACCGGCGCAAAATCCTTCACGACGTCGTAGGGCAGCTCCTTGTACATGTGCGGGTTGGAGGCGAAGGTGTCGAAAGTCATCATGATCGCGTAGCCGTCCGCGGGCGATTTCGCGAGTTGCGCGGTGCCCACGATGCCTCCTGAGGTGACGCGGTTCTCGACGACGAACGGCTGCCCGAGCGTCTCCGCAAGCCGCGGGCTCACCAGGCGCGCTGCAACGTCGGACGCACCCCCGGGGCTGGACGGCACGAACACGTGCACGGGCTTCGACGGATAGTCCTGCGCCGCGCTCTGGAACGCGAGCAAGGCGGCGAACAGGGCAAGCACGACTCTTGGCATTCGCGACCTCCCGAATTGCAATTTTATATAAAGTCGCGGGAAATCCGTGCAGGTTCTGTCAGACCCCCGCGAGCCTCCGATCTGTCGCCTTGCCCCGTCTGGGGTAAGATCGCACGCCCTCCAAGGATTCCCACTTGGCGATATCCATATCCGCAAAGGCCGCCACCGTTGTTCGGCGGCTAGGTGTCTCGCTGCTGGCTGCACTGCTCGCCGCTTATGCCGGGTGCGCGGCCACCTACACCGTTGGCGGCACCGTTGCGGGCATGACCGGCACGGGCCTGGTGCTTCAGAACAACGGCGGCAACAACCTCAGCATCAACGCGAACGGTTCCTTCACCTTTACGACGAAGGCCGTCGACGGCGCTCCCTATAACGTCACCGTGCTCACCCAGGCGACCGGACAGTCCTGCTCGGTAAAGAGCGGCAGCGGCTCGGTGCCCGGTGGGAACGTGACGACCGTCTCGGTGGTGTGTGTCAATGCAGTGCGTGCCTTCTATGCATTCGTCGCGAACTTCAGCGACAACAGCGTCTCGAGCTACGCTTCCGATGTCTCGACCGGGAGGCTCAAGTACCTTGGAAAGGCCGCCGCCGGGGGAAGTCCCCAGTCGGTCGCAGTCGACCCTTCGGGAAGGCACGTCTATGTCGCGAACAGCGCGGGCAGCAGTGTTTCGCAGTACACGATAGGCGTAAACGGCGCGCTCACTTCAATCGCCACGGCGGTGGCGACCGGGGCGATTCCCTTTTCCGTAACCATTGATCCGTCCGGCCGGTATGCCTATGTGGCGAACAACGGCGGCAACAGCGTCTCGCAGTACACGATACGCGCGGACGGCTCCCTCACCCCCATGTCCACTGCTGCCGTCTCCGCGGGCTTGAATCCCCAGTCCGTAGTCGTCGATCCCACGGGAAAATACGTCTACGTTGCGAACAATGGCGGCAGCGTCTCGCAATACACGATTGCTGCGGACGGCTCGCTCACCCCCATGTCCACTCCTGCCGTCACCGCAGGTTTGAATCCTCAGTCCCTCACCGTCGACCCCACGGGCAAATATGCCTACGTTGCGAACAAGGCCGGCAACACCATCTCGCAG
>DATDGA010000260.1:0-2684 GCA_036522335.1 Burkholderiales bacterium | reverse complement strand
ATCACCGGATAGATTCTTGGGCAAGAGAGCTGAGCTGCGAGATGCGAGAAAGATATTCCTTCGCGCCGAATCAGGAAGGCGATGTGGCCGACGCGGCGCGAATCGGAATGGTAAGCGACTGCTTGCCCTCTTCGACGCTGGTCATGTGGCAGCGGCCGTCGAGGATTCCCCCGGCCTCGATTACCAGGCAGGGAGCGTGAATTTCTCCGCGCACGATTCCCTTGGCCTGAATCTCCACGCGACCCTTAGCTGTCAAAACGCCTTCGAAGCGCCCGGCGATGACCACTTGATTGCCGTTGATCTCGCCCTCGACGCGCGCGTTCTCGCCGATCATTACCGTGGATTCGGAGACGATGGTGCCCTTCATCTGGCAATCAATCCGGAACATGCCAGCCAGCTCGATGCGGCCCTCGAGCTTTACGCCCTTGTCGAGGAAGCCGATCCACTCGCCAGAAGTGACAGCGTTGTCGCGGTTGAAGACTTTCATGGGACTCCTCCCAAGAAATGGAGTTCTGGTTTGTACCGGCGACTGGGGGCAGAGTCAAGCCGGAACAGTCGGTATATACTACATTAGTAGTCTTTACGCCCCATCAGTCGATCGTACAAAGCAAATAGCTGCTGGTCATCGTAGTACTCAATCCGAAGCTCGCCTGGCGCTCGCCGCGTCTTGGCGCGCAGCGTGACGCGGGTGCCCAGTGCGCGCTGGAGCTCTTCGAGCGCCGCAGTCGTGTTCGGATCTACCGAATGCTCTGCCTTGCGCGCATGCCCCGGCTGACGGTTGGCCATGCGCTCCAGTTGACGCACGCTTAGCTTTCCATCCGCTGCGCGCACCGCAGCGGCCATCCGGGCCTTGGGGTCTGCTATTGAAAGCAGTGCGCGACCGTGCCCGGCAGACAATCGGCCGCTTTCCAGCAGGGCTAGGATCGGCTCCTCAAGCTTTAGCAGGCGCACGGCATTGGCGATGGTTGCGCGGTCCTTCCCGGTGCGCTGCGATGCGACTTCCTGGGTGAGATGAAACGCGGTGAGCAGTCTCTCAAATGCACGGCCCTGCTCGACGGGATTCAGATCTTCACGCTGCAGGTTTTCAACGAGGGTCATCTCCAAGGCGAGACTCTCCGGTACGTCGCGGACGACGACGGGAATCCGCAGCAGCCCGGCACGCTGTGCGGCGCGCCACCTGCGCTCGCCGGCTATCAGTTGAAATCGGGTGCCAAGCGGACGCACAACAATCGGCTGGATGACCCCAGTGGAGCGGATGGACTGGGCCAGTTCTTCGAGCGGCTCTTCCCGAAAGCTGGTGCGCGGCTGATACGGATTCGGGTCGATGAGGTCAATATCAAGCTCGCGCGCCCCAGTGGGCGCGACAGTTGGCTTGGCCTCAGGAGCCGGCTTCGGCTCGGGCTCTCGAATCAGCGCGCTCAACCCTCTCCCCAGTGCGTTTCTGCCCATTTGAGATAACCTCCTTGGCGAGCTGAATGTAGCTGAGCGCGCCAACACAGTGTATGTCGTAGAATATAATAGGCTTACCGTGACTTGGCGCCTCGGCAAGCCGCACGTTTCTCGGGATTACCGCAGTGAATACCTGCGCCCCGAAAAAGCTGCGCAGGTCGGAGCTCACTTGCCTCGAGAGAGTCGTTCTCTCGTCGTACATCGTCAGGAGGATGCCTTCAATTGCGAGCTCCGGGTTGAGGCTCCTGCGGATGCGCATCAGGGTATCAAGAAGTTCCGAAACCCCTTCCAGCGCCAGGTATTCACATTGAATCGGGACTAGAACGGAATCGCTGGCCGCGAGCGCATTGAGAGCCAATAGATCGAGCGAAGGAGGGCAGTCAATCAGCACGAATTCATAGCCGTTCTTGATATCTGCCAGCAACTTCTTTAGCCGGAATTCGCGGTCCTCAAAACTGACCAGCTCTACCGGGGCGCCTACGAGGTTCTTGTCGGAGGGGAGAAGGTCCAGGCCCTCAACCTGTGTCTTTTGAACCAGGCGGGATAGAGGTTCGTCCAGGACCAAGGCGTGATAGAGCGACCTGCGTGCTGGATTCCGTGGAAAGCCGAGCGCCGAGGTCGTATTGGCTTGAGGGTCGCAGTCAATCAGGAGCGTGCGCCGTTCAGCAGCGGCAAGCGAAGCGCCCAGATTGACGACGGTGGTGGTCTTTCCGACGCCTCCCTTTTGGTTGGCGACCGCGATCACTCTGGTCAGAATGCCCCTCCGGGTCCGCGACAAACGTGACGAATATATCAAGTGAGGTGGTGCGGAGCAAGCGTTCCACGTGGAACATCCACAAAAGTGCGGGGGGGGGCTCCAGATTATCAGGACTGCGGACTTCCAATTAGCAATACGGCGTTATCACTGCCCGGCAGCGAAGTGCTCCTCCATCTCCACGCTGGGATCGAGAGCACTTTTCTCGATTCCACTCCTCCAAGCCATAAGAGTAACTTTCCATTAGGCTTACAGACACCACCCGCCCAGCCGGCAAGCTCATCGTAGTGCCCAACGGCTCGAGCGGTTATAGCATCCACCGACTTCGGGTCAATTTCTGCCTCGCGCCAGCGCTCCCTCGATATCTCCACATCCTTGATCCGGAGAGTACTCGACACCTCGCGAAGGAAGGCTGCCCTCCTTGAATTCGGCTCGTACAACCGGACCCTCCATTGCGGCAGGACCATCTTTAGCGCCAGCC
>DATDGA010000259.1:0-1788 GCA_036522335.1 Burkholderiales bacterium | reverse complement strand
GCGCCGGCGGCGCCCCCAAGATCGGCAACCGGGCCGACTGGGAGCCGCGCGCAGCACAGGGCAAGCTCGCTCTCTACGAGACCGCGCTCAAGGGCAAGCCGAACACGGCGATGATGGCGAAGGGCGGGTTCCGCGATCTGTCGAGGGACGAGGTCATGTCCGCGGTGGACTACATGGTCGCTCAAGCCGGGTTCGAGCCGGGGCTGCATCCGGAGGCGCCGCCGGCGAAGCCGACGGAGGCCCTTGCGCCGGCCGCGGCTATGCCGGCCGCCGAAATCGGCGGCGCCGCCGTTGCTGAGGTATTCCCCGCGACTCCGCAGCCGGAGGCCATTGAAGTCGCGATGGTGGATAGTTCCCCGAAGGCTCCGGTGGAAATCGACGACCGGGCAATCACCGAAGGCGTCGCCGGAGCCCTGCGCCGGGAAGTCGCGCCTCCCGACGCGAAGATCGAAACCTACGAAGGGGTGACGACCGTGGGGGGCGTCGGCATCAAGATACAGACACGCATGGGCGTGGTGACGCTGAGCGGAATGGTAAAGAACGCGGAGATCGTCGAGCGCGCCGAGGCGATCGCCAGGGCCGTCGAGGGTGCGAAGAGCGTGGACAACAAGCTCGTCTCGGCGACTATTTTCGAATGGGATTGAAGTACCGAAAAAGAAACTGGGGCGGGGAAAAACAAACGTGTGCGTCCTGAGGATCGCCTCCGGCTGCCTTCTTGGCTTCGCTCTGTGCGCGGGCGCGACACCCTGCGCCGCGCAGAGCGCCTATCCGAACCGCGCGATCCGGCTGGTGGTCGATACCTCTCCGGGCGGGCTCACCGACATTCTGGCGCGCCTGGCCGCCGACGGCCTCGCGCAGCAATTCGGGCGTCAGGTCGTGGTCGAGAACAAGTCGGGCGCCTCGGGCAACGTCGCCATCGAATACGTGATGAAATCGCCGCCCGACGGCTACACGCTGATGATCTGCGCGGGCGGGAATCTCGTCATCAAGCCGTTCCTCGAGCACTCGCTCGTTTTCGATCCGCTGGTCGACTTCGTCCCGGTTTTCAACGTCGCCGAGGCGCCGCACATACTGGTCGTACCGAGCGCGCTTGCGGTCGCCGACCTTTCGGAGTTCATTGCTTACGCCAAATCGAATCCCGCCAAGGTCTACTACGGCTCGGCGGGGACCGGCAGTCCGCCGCACCTCGCCATCGATCAGCTCGCGCGGCTCGCCGGCCTGCAGCTGGTGCACGTGCCGTACAAGGGCGTGGGGCCGGCGCTTCCCGACCTGATCGCGGGCCGCCTGCAGATCATGTCGATGAGCTACGGCTCGGCGCGGCCCTATCTCAAGAGCGGCGCGCTGCGCGCGCTCGCGGCCGGATCGAAACGGCGCCTGTCCGGATTGCCCGAGGTGCCGACCTCGGCCGAGGCGGGCCTGCCCGGTTGGGAGATGAGCGCCTGGTTCGGCATCTTCGCGCCGAAGGATACGAGCCCCGAGATCGTGCGCCTGCTGAACGAGAAGCTCCAGGCGGTCATCGAGGACGCAGCCGCGAAGCGGCGCCTGCTCGAGCTCGGGGCCGAGCCGCTCGGCGGTCCGGCGCCGGCGTTCGCCGAACGCGTGCGCGCCGACCATCGCCTGTGGGAGCAGGTCATCAAGGAATCTGGAATCAAGCTGGAGTGATACTATGGCTCAGTCCCTGATAAAGACGAAGTTCATTTCGCACGGCACGCTCGGCTCGAAGGATCTCGAGGCGACGCGCCGCTTCTACGAGGAGTTCCTCGGTCTGGAGGTCGTGCGCACCAGCAA
>DATDGA010000258.1:0-3435 GCA_036522335.1 Burkholderiales bacterium | reverse complement strand
GAGGAAGGGGCCAGCAACAAACTGCGCGGCTGGCTCGGCGTCTTCGTCACCGCTACCGCGGTGGTGATGTCGGTGTTCCACCTCTACACCGCGTACGCGATCGTGCCGACGCAGGCGCTGCGCCCCATCCACGTCGGCTTCGTACTGTTTCTCTCTTACCTGCTCTTCCCGGTCTCCAAGCGCTACCGGCACCGCATCATGTGGTGGGACTGGGCCGCCGCGTTAGCCGCCGTCGCGGTGATCGCCTACATTCTCCAGGGCGGCGACGATATCTGGGACCGCAACACTTCGCCGGACAACTGGGACATCGTCTTCGGCGTCGCGCTGATCCTACTGATCCTCGAAGGCATGCGCCGCGCCTCGGGCTGGATCATGCCCGCAGTGGTGATCGCCTTCGTCCTCTACGCGCTCTTCGGCGAGCAGCTCCCCTGTTCCTGGGCGCATCGCAGCTACGAAGTCGGACGGCTGGTGGGACATTTGTACATGACGCTCGAAGGCATTTTCGGCGTCGCCGTGGACGTGTCTTCCTCGCTCATCATCCTGTTCACGATCTATGGGGCGTTCCTGCAATTCTCCGGTGCCGGCAAGTTCTTCATCGACTTCTCGTTCTCCGCGATGGGCGGCAAATCCACCAGCGCCGGCCGCACGGTAGTGCTTGCCTCGTTCCTGCTCGGCGGTCCCTCGGGGAGCGGCGTCGCGACCACAGTGACGCTCGGCTCGGTCGCTTACCCGATGCTTGTCAAGGCCGGCTACGGAAAAAACGCGGCGGGCGGTCTCCTCGCGGCGGGAGGCCTGGGCGCGATCATTTCACCGCCGGTGCTCGGGGCAGCGGCTTTTCTTATCGCCGAGTTCCTGAAGATTTCCTACCTCGACGTGCTGTTGATGGCGACGATCCCGACCTGCCTCTATTACTTCGCGCTGTTCCTGATGGTCGAGATTGATGCACGCAAGTTTGGCATGAGCACGGTGAAGTACGAGCAGGTCGAATCACTGTGGAGCTTGACGAAAAATTACTGGTTCCACTTTCTGTCACTGGTGTCGATCGTCGTGTTCATGCTGTACGGCTACTCGCCCGTGCTGGCGGTGTTCTGGGCCACGGTCGCAGCGTTTGTGACGAGCTTTCTGCACCGCGACTGCGCCCTGTTCTCCTACGACCTGTTCCGGGGACGCGAGGCCCTGGTGAAGGGAATCTTCGGGTCGAAATTCTTCAAGGCGCTCGAAGCGGGCTCGACCGGGGTGCTCAACGTCGCCACCACCTGCGCCGGCGCCGGGATCATCGTCGGCGTGGTAACGCTCACGGGCCTGGGCCTCAAGTTCAGCTCGATCATCATCGAGTACGCCGCGGGCTCGCTACTGCTCACCGCTATCTACACCTCGCTTATTGTCTGGATCGTCGGCCTCGCGGTACCGGTAACCGCGTCCTATATCATTTGCGCGGTGATCGCAGCGCCGGCGCTGATCAAGCTGGGCGTGCCGGACTTCGCGGCGCACATGTTTATCTTCTACTACGCAGTGCTCTCCGAGGTGTCGCCGCCGACCGCACTCTCGCCTTTCGCCGCCGCGGCGATCACCGGCGGCGATCCGTACAAGACCACGCTGCAATCCTGGAAGTACACCATGCCAGCGTTCCTCGTGCCCTTCATGTTCGTGCTCGACCCCTCCGGAGTCGGGCTGCTGCTCACCGGTTCGATCAAGACACTTGGAAACGCGGACTGGATGTCGATTGCCGAGGTGACAGTGACCGCTGCGCTTGGCATTGCCGCGCTCGCGGGCGGCGTTCAGGGCTGGCTGTTCAAGCGCACGACCTGGATCGAGCGGGGGATGTTGATCGTCGCGGGACTGGCGCTCGTGTACCCGACCACGACGGCTGATATCGTCGGCCTGGGCCTGTTCGCCGTGGTCGTCGCGATTCAACTCGTTCGCATTCGCGCCGCGCGCCAGGCGGCTTGACCGTCGTGAAGCACACGCGCACCGCAAGCGCAGATTTTCAGGCGAAACTGCCGACACAGTTTGCGCTGCTCGGCATTCGTGCCGAGGACGGTTTGCTTGAGGAAATCGTGTTTCTTCCGAAGACCGGTCGTGCCCTTGCACCGCAGAATCCTCTTGCCGCGCGGGCGTGCGCGCAAATCGAACGCTATCTCGACGATCCGGAATTCCGCTTCGATCTGCCGCTCGCGGATGGGGGCACGCCGTTCCGGCGCAGCGTCTGGAAAAAGATCGCGGCCATCGATGCGGGCCGCACGCGCAGCTACGGCGAAATCGCGCGCGAGCTGGGCTCCGCCCCGCGCGCCGTAGGGCAGGCCTGCGGCGCGAATCCGGTACCGCTTGTCGTTCCCTGCCACCGCGTGGTCGCCTCAGGGGGAATTGGCGGCTTTGCCCATCACGAGGGAGGTTTCCACCTCTCCGTGAAGCGCTGGCTGCTCGCGCACGAGGGCACGCTCGCCTGAGGCGATGAACTCGGGCAACGCCGCGCTGCTCGACGAATTTTGCGACGCCGTCTGGCTCGAAGACGGCCTTGCGAAAAACACGCTCGAATCCTATCGTCGCGATCTGAGATTGTTTGCCGATTGGCACGAGAGCCAGGGACGAGCCTCGATCCTGACAGCGACCGAAGGCGATCTCGCCGGGTACTTCGCCTGGCGCCATTCACAACACCTTCCGGGGAAGAAGCAGGGCATTCGCTCCAGCACCCAAGCCCGGCTGCATTCGAGTTTCAAGCGTTTCTATCGATTTCTCGCACGCGGGCTGCGGATCGAAGTCGATCCGACGCTCAAGCTCGACGCGCCAAAGAAGCCCCCGCGTTTCCCCAAGACGCTCTCCGAAGCCGACGTCGAGGCTCTGCTTGGGCGTCCGGATCCGGGCACGCCGCTCGAGCTTCGCGATCGGGCGATGCTGGAGGTGCTCTACGCGAGCGGATTGCGCGTTTCAGAGCTCACGCGCCTGAAGCTTGTCGAGGTGAGCTTCGACATGGGTGTTGTCCGCGTCTTCGGAAAGGGCTCGAAGGAGCGCTTGGTACCGCTCGGCGAGGAGGCGCTCGACTGGCTCGCGCGCTACTCGAAGGAAGCGCGTCCGGTGCTATTGAAGAATCGGGTCAGCGACTACATGTTCGTCACCGGGCGCGGAGCGCCTATGACCCGGCAGGCGTTTTGGTTTCTGATCAAGAAGCGTGCGGCTGCTGCGATCCCCGGCAAGGCACTCTCGCCGCATACCCTGCGCCACGCTTTTGCGACGCATCTGCTCAACCACGGGGCGGACCTGCGCGTGGTGCAACTCCTGCTCGGCCACGCCGACATTTCGACCACGCAGATCTACACGCACGTCGCGCGTGAGCGGCTGAAGGCGCTGCATCAGAAGCACCACCCCAGAGGGTGAGCCGGGAATTCGGCCGATGCGCCTGCGCGCATCGGCCGCCGGCGAACGCCGGCCGCGCTGCAG
>DATDGA010000257.1:0-2059 GCA_036522335.1 Burkholderiales bacterium | reverse complement strand
AGGCAAGGGCTTCCGCTACGTCCTCGACGGCATGAACGCCGAGCGCATTCTCATCGGCGCCGAGTGCATCGGCGATGCGAAGTGGTTCCTCGCGAAAGCGACCGCCTACGCCAACGAGCGGAAAGTCTTCGACCGCCCGATCGGCCAGAACCAGGGCGTGCAGTTTCCCATCGCGCGTGCCCACATGGCGACCGAAGCGGCCGCGCTCATGGTCGAGCGCGCGGCGAGCCTCTACGATTCCGGCAAGCCCTGCGGCCCCGAGGCCAACATGGCGAAGCAGCTCGCCGCCGAAGCCTCGTGGCAGGCGGGCGACATGTGCCTGCAGACCCACGGTGGCTTCGGCTTCGCAGAGGAATACGACGTCGAGCGCAAGTTCCGCGAGACGAGGCTCTACCAGATCGCGCCGATCTCGACCAATCTCGTGCTGTGCTATATCGCCGAGCACGTGCTCGGACTGCCGCGCTCGTACTGAGGCTCAGTGGCGGAATATTCCGCGGCTAGGCTGCGCAACTCAAGCGGATTGAACGCGCCGGGGGAGTTCGGCTCTAGCGCCGCGTCGCCACGCCCATCAGGTGGTCCGGCAGCCAGGTCGCGATCTCGGGAAAGACGCACAGGATCACGATCGCGAGGAACATGCACAGCACGTAGGGAATCGTTCCCCACATGATGCGCGTGACGGGCACGTCGGGCGCGATCGAGCTGACGATGTAGATGTTCAGCCCCACCGGCGGGTGGATCAGGCCGATCTCCATGTTGATGGTGAGGATCACGCCGAACCACACCGGGTCGAACCCCGCCGCCGTGATGATGGGGTAGAGGATGGGCGCGGTCATCAGGATGATCGCCGCCGGCGGAATGAAGAAGCCGCACACCAAGAGGAACAGATTGATCATCCCCATCAGCACCCAGCGGTTGAAATGCGCGTCGGCGATCGCCTGCGCGAGCGTCTGGGTGAGATAGAGCGAAGTGAGCATGTGGCCGAACAGAAACGCCGCGGCGATGATCGTCAGGATCATCACCGATTCGCGCGTCGTGTCGCGGAGGATCACCCACCAGTCCTTCGCGCTCCACATCCGGTAGATGATCACGGCCATCACGACGCACAGCGCCGCGCCCACCCCGGCGGCCTCCGAAGGCGTCGCGACGCCGCCGTAGAGCACGACCATGACGCCCGCGATGATCGCGAGGAAGGGCGCGATCTTCGGGATCGACTGGAATTTTTCCTTCCAGCTGTAGCGGAAGTCGACCGCGTGCGACCGGAACCCGCGCTTCCAGATGATGAACAGCGTCCACAGCATGAAAAGGCCGGTCAGCATGATGCCGGGGAGCACGCCCGCGAGGAACAGGCGCCCGATCGAAGTCTCGGTGGCGATGCCGTAGAGAATGAAGGTGATCGAGGGCGGTATCAGGATGCCGAGCGTGCCGCCCGCGCAGATCGATCCGGTCGCGACGTCGTCGGGATAGCCGCGCCGCCGCATCTCGGGAATCCCCATCTTGCCGATCGCCGCGCAGCACGCAGGCGACGATCCGGTGAGCGCCGCGAACAGCGCGCAGGCGCCGAGGTTGGAGATCACCAACCCTCCGGGCAGCCGGTAGAGCCAGCGGTCGAGCGCTTCGTACAGGTCCTTGCCCGCGGGCGAGGACCCGATCGCCGCGCCCATCATCACGAACATCGGGATCGAGACCAGCGTGAAATCGTTGAGGCCCGCGTAGAAGGTTTCCGCGACCACGTGCAGCGCGCCGAACCCCTGGAAGATCATGATGAAAACGATAGCGATCGCTCCCAGTCCGAACGCGACCGGCATGCCCGAAAGGAGTATCACGAGCGTCACGATCAGCACCATGAGTCCTTGGGTGGTGGGGCTCACGCTTCACGCTCCTTGGTGATTCCAAAGGGCGGCTCGCGCCCCGTGACCAAGTTGTAGATATCGGCGACGTATTGCAAAGACAATAGACCGAGGCCGATCGGCATGGAGGAATACGGGATCCACAGGCGTGCGCGCCACATGGTGTCGGAGACCCAGCGATTGTCCCAGGCCTCCTTCCAGAAATTGAAAGT
>DATDGA010000256.1:0-2095 GCA_036522335.1 Burkholderiales bacterium | reverse complement strand
GTGCGACCAATCCGCCGCGCTCCTTCGTCGGCTCGCCCGGCGCTTCTTCGGGGACGGTTTTTCTTTTCGAGGCCATTTTTTATTATAGGTTGAAAACCACGAGCCGCTCGTCGGTCATGTCGCGGATCGCGTAGGCCTCAGTCGCATTTTGCGAAACGGCTGCCATCTACTTGTCCTCGACCGGAGTCGTGACGACGATGAACGTGAGATCCGTCAAGCCGTTGTTGCAGATCGCATGCGGGATGCCGGGCGGAATGAAGATGACGTCGTGCCTGCGCACGATCGTTTTCTTCCCCTCGATCTCCATCGAGCCCTCGCCTTCGAGCACGTGGTAGATCTGTTCCTGCACCTTGTGCGTGTGGGTCTCGACATAGGCCATCGGCTGGTAGGTCGAGATACGGTAATCGACCAGCCGCGACCCGGCGGTCTCCGGACGCACCAGCGGCTTGGACAGCGCGCCGCCGAAGTGTCCGGGGAACTGCTGCCATGGCGTTTCGACGACGTTGCGAATCACCGCCCCGGCGGCGGATTTTTTTTCAGCGGACATGTTTTTTCCCGAAGATCGGCTCCAGGTGCGGAATCGGCGGCAGCGCCCAGGCGCCGGTGCCCGGCGGCCGGATGTTCGCGTCGACGTGCACGTCGATGAGGCAGGGCTTCCCCAGCTTCACCGCGTGATCGAGCGCGCCCTTGAACTCCTGCGACTTGGTGACCGTGAGTCCCTCGACGCCGGCCGCTCTCGCCCACGCCGCGAAATCCGGGTTGTACGGTTTTCGGTCGGGCCCGTGATAGAACGCAGTGCCGTGCTCCCGGCCCCCGAAGTAGGCGTACTGCAGATCGCGGATCGCGGCCCAGGCGAAGTTGTTCCACACCACCCACACCGCCGGGATGTCGTATTCCACCGCGGTACAGAGGACGTGCGACACCATGGTGAAGCCGCCGTCGCCGCAGATCGAGACACAAGGGCGGTCCGGCGCGGCGAGCTTGGCGCCGAGGATGGCGCTCGGCCCGAAACCCATTCCCGAGTAGCCCCAGGTGTTCAGCATGGTCTGCGGCCGGCGCGCCTCCCAGAACTGCATGAACCAGTTGTGATGGATGCCGGAATCGAGCGAGATGATGGCGTCGTCCGGCAGCACCGCGCGGCAGTCGGCCACGATGCGCTCCGGACGGATCGGCGAGGCATGGATCTCGAAATTCGGGCGGATGTACTTCTCCCACTCCGCGCGCCAGGCGGCAATCTGCGCGTGCCATTCGCGGAACTGGTTCTCCGCGGCTATCCTGCGCGAGGAGGCTTCGGCGAGCAACTGGCGAAGGAAGGTGCGTGCGTCGGCGAGGATTCCGAGATCCGGCGTGTAGTTCCTGCCGATCTCGGCGTGGTCCACGTCGACGTGCACCAATTTGGATGTCGGGAAATTCCACGAGTAGCCCGGCATCCACGACGAGGACGAGCGATCGTCGAAGCGCGCGCCGATGGCGATCACGAGATCGGTGTGGCGTCCCGCCTGGTTGGCGGGGTACGCGCCGTTACGGCCGATGAAGCCGAGCGACAGCAGGTCGCGCATGTCGAGGCAGCCCATGCCGTTCGGCGAACTGATCACGGGAACGCGATATTTCTTCGCGAACTCGGTGAGCTCCTTGCCCGCTTCGGAAAGCGTCGCGCCGTGGCCGATGAAGATCACCGGACGGCGCGAAGCCTGCAGCAGGTCGAGCGTCGTCTTCACGTCATCGGGCGACGCTCCGCTGCGGCGCTCGCCAAAGCCGTCCCAGGCCGGCTCGAGGCCGACCTCGGCCTCCTCCTGGAACAGGTTGAACGGCACGTCGAGGTTCACGGGCCCCGGCCGCCCGCTCGTCGCCGTCGTGATGGCTTGGCGCAGCGCGAGCGGCAGCATGTCGACGCGCGTGGGCTGGAAGCTGCGCTTCACCACCGGCCGGATGACGTTCGGAAAATCCGCCTGATTGTGGCGGTTCAGCTCCTGGAACGGGCCGCGGTTGAACTGCGAGGTCGGCACGTTCGCCGTGATCGCAAGGAGCGCGGAGGAGTCCGTCTGCGCAACGGCGAGCGCCATGATGAGATTGGCCGAGCCGGGGCCCGTCGAGG
>DATDGA010000255.1:0-10251 GCA_036522335.1 Burkholderiales bacterium | reverse complement strand
GGCCTTCGTGGCTACTCCGGGGTGTCGCTGCACATCAGGAAGGGCACCTTCGACGCGGAGCCCGCGTTCAGCCATCCCGAGTTCGACATGGAATCGCGCATCGTGCAGGCCGAGCTGGGCAAGCTGGTGCTGGCCTCCGTGTACGTGCCGAACGGCGGCAAGGATTACGAAGCGAAGCTCGGCTTCGTGATCAAGCTCGCGGCCTGGGCGAGAGAGCTGCAGCGCGAAGGCCGAGAGCTCGTCCTGTGCGGCGACATGAACATCACCCGCACCGACATGGACGTGCACCCGAAGGAGCGCAAGCCCGGCATCATCGGGCAGCGGGAAGAAGAGCGCGAGCTCTTCGACAGGCTCCTCGGCGGGCACCTGGTGGACGTCGGCCGCGCGCTCGACCCGGACAATCCGAATCTCTTCACCTGGTGGGCGCCCTGGCGCAACATGCGTCAACGCAACATCGGCTGGCGTCTCGACTACATCCTCGCCTCGCCTTCGATCGCGGAGCGCGCGGCGAGCTGCGTCGTCCTCGCCGACTTCGGTACGAGCGACCATGCGCCGGTGGTGATGGCTACGGCGTGACGAGGCGCACCCCCTTCGGCTCAAGACCTCGCCGGCCGGTACGCGACAGCCGCCGCGCCCGCGAGGAGCAGGCCCGCGACGACATCGAGCGCTACGTGCTGCCGGGTCGCCATCGTGGAGTAGACGATAACGATGCACCACAGCACGTTGCACGCAAGTACCGCCCGCGGAGCGCGGACCGCCGTCAATGCCTTGTGAAGCACGACCGCGGTGAATGCGGCGAAGGCGACGTGTAGCGACGGGCAGGCATTCCCCAAAACGTCGACCCTCTTGAGAAACGCGAGCCCCGGGTACCGGAACCAGTCGACTCCGAAATCGGGGATCTTCGTGGGGAGAATCAGGAATATGCCCAGACCGATGACGGACATCGCAAAGGACACTCCTCCCCAGGCCGCGAGCTCCCGCGCGTCCTTGGTGAGCACGGACCCCAGGGAG
Source organism: Burkholderiales bacterium (assembly GCA_036522335.1). Classification (GTDB taxonomy): domain Bacteria; phylum Pseudomonadota; class Gammaproteobacteria; order Burkholderiales; family SG8-39; genus VBDM01. The sequence continues at coordinate 9,240 of DATDGA010000255.1, read as the reverse complement.
ATATAGACCCACAGCGAGACGTACAGAAGAAAGAACGCCGGGGAAAACGGAATCAGGTCGTCGATCCACGTCATCGGCATGACGGTCGCGACAGAAAGCGGATGGCGCATCACCCAGAAGTAGGCATAGAAGAAGATTGCGATCCCGCCCATGGTCGCAATCATCTTGAGCACGAATACGTTTCCTGCCCTTCTCTTCAGCTCGCGCTTCCAGATCTCCGGTTCAGGCAGCATTGCGGCAAGCCAGGCTTTTTTCCCTATTTCTTCTTGTATTTCAAGAATAGTCTCCAAACCGACCCCTTCGTGTCAAACTCCCGACTCGGGACAGCCTCCCGAACGGCGACAAGGAACCTTCCCACGAAAATACTCCGCGTTGCGGCAACGTTCGCCTGTGGCGCCGCGCTCGCCGGCTGCGTCGGCGTCCCGGCCGACGAGCTGCTCGGCTCGACCTCGATCGTCGCCAACCTCAAGTACGAGAGCGGTGCGCTGGTCGAGGCGGCGCGGTTCTCCGAGGGTCGTCCCGGCGGGGCACCGCCCGGCGACTGGGGCCCCTTCGTCGTTTCGCCTTTCGCGTCGAAGAGCCAGTACGCCCTGGTCGACAGCGGTCCGGACGTGGTGCTCGAGGGACGCGCGGACGGCTCGGCCTCGGGATACTACCGGCGCATCCGCATCGATCCGGGCCACTATCCGGTCGTCGAGTGGCGCTGGCGCGTCATGCAATCGCCGGCCAAGCTCGACCCCCGGGTCCCCTCGCGCGACGACTCTCCGGCGCGCGTGATCGTCGCCTTCCACGGCGACGTGAAACGCCTGGACATCGGCGAGCGCTTCGCGCTGCGGCTCTACACGGCGCTCACCGGCGAGAAGATGCCGTACGCGGTCATCATGTATTCGTCGTCGAGCGACGCCCCGGTCGGCACCATCAGCCCGAGCATCCCCACCGGGATGATCCAGACGATCGTCGTCGAGACCGGCGGCGGCCACGTCGGCGAGTGGCGCGAACTCAGGCGCAACGTGCTCGAGGACTACCGGCGCGCCTTCGGCGAGGAACCCGGGGACATCGTGGCGGTGGGCGTGATGACCGACGCCAGCAACACGCGCGAAAAGGCGAGTGCGGAGTACGGGGATATCAGCTTCCGGCCGCAGTGACGGGGAACCGGGAGAGGGTCCGGCGTGGTTCAGCCCAGCGCCGCGATCTTGGCGAGGAGATCCTGCTCGTCGACCGGTTTCACCACGTAGTTCTTCGCGCCCTGGCGCATGCCCCATAGCCGGTCGGTTTGCTGGTTCTTGCTGGTGCACAGGATCACGGGAATGTGCTTGAGCTCCTCGTCGCGCGTGATGAGGCGAGTTGCCTGGAAGCCGTCCATGTCGGGCATGACGACGTCCATCAGAATGAGGTCCGGCTTTTCGGCTTTCGCCTTGTCGATCCCCTCCTTCGCGGTCTCGGCCAGGATGCACCGATAGCCGTGCCTGGCGAGTATCTCGAAGAGAAAGTGGCGGTTGGTGGGTGAATCATCGACTATGAGGATCTTCTTTGCGGGCATTGCGGGCTTCCTTCGTAAATCCGGGCGGCGTGGACGGGACGGGCGCGGGCTAGTCGTCGAGCGATATGTGGCGCTCGCGCGCAAGCGCGCTCCAGCGCGCGATTTCCGCCTGGATGAATTTGCCGAACTGATCGGGCGTCATCGGCATCGGATCGATCGCTTCGCCCGAGAGGCGCTCCCGCAGCGCCGGCGAGGCGAGCGCCCTGTTGATCTCGGCGTTGAGCCTCTCCGTGATCTCCGCGGGCATCTTCGCCGGGCCCACGATCCCGTACCACTGCACGCCGTCGAAACCCTTGTACCCCGATTCCTCGAAGGTGGGCACGTCGGGAACGAGCGGATGGCGCTTCAGCCCGGTCACGGCGAGGGGCTTCAATTTGCCCGAGCGTATGTGCGGCAGCGCCGCGGCGAGCCCCGGCATCAGCACGTGGATCCGCCCGCCCAGCATTTCGGCAATCGCCGGACCGATTCCGCGGTAATGCCCGTATACGGCTTCCAGACCTGCAGCGGCCCTGAACTGCTCCAGCGCGAGGTGGTTGAGCAGGCCGACCCCGCCCGTGGCGTAATTCAGCTTCTCCGGATTCTTCTTCGCGTAGTCGACGAATCCCCTGAGGTCGGAGACCGGGACCGAGGGAATGACAACCAGGATATTGGGCGTGCCGCCGACCATCGCGACCGGGGTGAAGTCGCGCACGGCGTCGTAGGGGACCTTGCGGACCGCGGGGTTGGTGCCGTGCGTGCCCACGTAGCCCACCATCAGCGTGTAGCCGTCGGCCGCCGCGCGCGCCGTAGCCTGCGCGGCGATCGAGCCCCCGGCCCCGCCGACGTTCTCGATGATGAAGGACTGCCCCAGGGCACGCCCGAGCTGGTCGCCGACCGTGCGGCCGATGAGATCGAGACCGCCCCCGGGCTGGGCGGGGACGATGATCTTCACGGGTTTGGCGGGATATTGCGCTGCGCAGGGCAGCGCGATGGCGGCGAACAGCGCGGCGAATGCGACTGAGCGATTGTTCATTGCGGTCTCTTCCTGTCGATGGGCCCGCTCTTCTCCCTCGACGGGCCCGCGGGAAGTCTACACCTTCGGCGGCGCCGCACACTTGCGGACGCGCGCCTTGTCTAGAGTGTGGTCGCCGCCGAGCGGCCGGTGAATGCACCCCGCATGCGACGCCAGGCGAGCACCTGCGCTTTCATGTTGTAGTCGAAGAGAGCGAGGCGTTCCTGGAGGAATTCGTCGGCGATGGTTCCGCCGTCCATCGGCGGGAGGTCCAGATGCGCGTCGGCTTCGCCGCCGCCGGATACGACTTTCATCCCGGACTTGCCGGCGATGTGCATCATCGCGGCATTTTCGGTCAGACAATGCATGAACAAGGTGCGGATGAAATGGTTGCGCGCGAAACCCGAAGCCCGCTGAAACAGCGCCGTGCCGACGCCGCGGCCCCTATAAGGGGCGAGGACGCTCACACCGAGCTCCGCAACGCCCGCGGCGACGGCAACATGTGCCGCTCCGCCGAGCGACAGGTCGTCGGCAAAGAAACCGAACACCGCATCGCGGTCGAAATCGATGCGCGCGACATAGTCTCGCACGCTCGCGTCCGATGCCGCGCCACCGAAACGCAGCCTCCGGTCGTCGGAAGAAAGCGAAAGCAGGTGCGCGGTCAGGACGCCACGATGGGCGGCGTTCAGGTTTTTCGTCGGGGCCATGGTTTCAGGCAAGGCTCACGCCCGGTGAGCCGCGTTCCGTGCCTGCCCGCTCAATCCGGTCCCGGCCGGCTTGCGATCGGCCGGACGGTGCACGAACAGGCCGCGAATTCCTGCGCCGGCAAACCACAGGACATCGACCAGGGCTTCGGTCTTGCGCAGGTATTCTTGGGCGATCTTGCGGTGCGGTTTGCTCATTTGAACCCGGTCGAGCCAGCTTACAATCGAGGGTGACGGTGATTCCACTTTCAGGGACTTCATGGCAAACTCCTTTCGGCACAGAACAATTAGACGCAGTCTAACACAATTTGGTGCACTGCACCAATGCTTTCCACCTTGCCTGTACTGGGTCGGTGGGCACCTGGACCGGCGCCGAGAACTAGCGGTGTGCCTTCGAGGAACCCTGGGACGTCGTCGCGGTGGGCGTGATGACCGACGCCGGCAACACGCGCACCTCTTCCCGGGCGCGGTCCCAGCCGGTCATCAATAGCGCCACCGCGCCCGCAAGCGCCACCGCTTGAACGAATGTCGTTTGGTGAATTTCCATGCGTGTCTCCGCTGCTTGTCTGTCGATCAATCTCGGCGAGACGAGACTACAGCGAAGATATTTCACCGTGATGTACGTCAACGACTCGAATTTTCGCGTAAGGAAACGTGACCGATCAGAATGGCTCGAGCAGCACGTAGCCCGCGAAGTGCTTCATGGCGGCGCGCCGCTCCTTCGGGAGGAACGGCGCCGCGAGCTTCATCGCGATTTTCACCAGCAGCGGCAGTGGAATGGGACGGCCGAGCCGCTCGGCTTCCTCGGCGAGGTAGCGGACCTCGCGGAACCGCCAGCCGTGTTCTTCGAAGAAACCGAACCAGTCGGCGGGGTCGAAGCGGAAAGGCGCGTTCCGCATCTGCCGCGTCGCGCCTTTGCGGTCGCGGTACTTCTTCGCCGCGGGGGAAAAATAATCCACCAGCCAGTAGCGGACCCGACCAAGCGCCAGCAGTTCGTCTGCGAGCGGCGCCACCTCTTCGACGCTCAGGTAGGGAATCACGCCTTCGGTGAGAACGAATATCTGCTTGGCCCCCGCGTTCACTCTCGCGAACAGCGCCCGCCGTTCCTTGGTATCGGCGAGATCGAGCTTCACGCGCTCGAGGCGGCAGCGCGGCGCTTCGCCCTCGAGCGTGCGCTCCTTGTGCTCGACGATCCGCGGGTAATCGGCCTCGACCCAGGAGAGCGACGCCGGCAGCTCCATGCGGTACGGGCGCGCGTCCAGCCCCGCGCCGAGATTGAGAACCGTGTCGACGCCCCGCGCGATCGCGGATCGGAGCATGTCGTCGATGATGCAGGTGCGGATCGCCATCGTCCAGATGATGATGCGCGAGAGGGCCATCGCCTCCGTGATCATCCGGCCGCGCTCTCCCGCGAGGCGTGCCGAGAACGGATCGTGAAAGAGCGCGTCGGGACGCTCGGACTCGAGCGCGCGGCAGTGCGCGACCCAGAAGGCGGTGTCGGAAACGTCCAGGATCGGTTCGGTCATGGCTCGCTGGCTGCCGAGTCCCTGACCAGGCGAATGAGCGTGATCTCCGAAGGAATTCCGAATCGCATCGGCGGTCCCCAATACCCGGTGCCGCGACTAGTGTAGACCCACATGCGCCCGAGGCGATTGAGCCCCGCGGTGAACGGCTGCTGCAGGCGCACCAGAAAATTCCACGGCCAGAACTGTCCGCCGTGCGTGTGCCCGGAGAGCTGCAGGTGATAGCCGGCGCTTTCCGCGAAATGAGCGGAGCGCGGCTGGTGGGCGAGCAGCACCTTCGGCGCGTGCGCCGGCGACCCTTTGGCCGCCGCGTGAGGATCGCTCTTGTGCGAGGGATCGAAATGGTGGGCGGAGTAGTCCGTGACGCCCGCCACCGTCAACGCCGCCCCGTCGTGATCGAGGACCACGTGCTCGTTGATCAGCACCCGCGCGCCCAGGCGCCGCAGCTCAATGATCCACTCGTGGACGCCCGAGTAGTACTCGTGGTTGCCGGTGACGAAATAGGTCCCGTGCCTCGATACGAGCCGCGCGAGCGGCTCGGTGTGGTGCGCCAGGTCCGGCACGCTGCCGTCGACCACGTCGCCGGTGATCGCGACCATGTCGGCCTCGAGGCGATTCACGCGATCGACGATCGCGGCCACGAAATTCCGCTTGATCGTCGCCCCCACGTGGATGTCGCTGATCTGGGCGATGGTGAAACCCTCGAGCTCTCTTGGAAGACCGGCGAGCGGCACTTCCACGTCGACCACCGGCGCCACGCGGCGCGCCATGAAGAAACCGACGAGCGTAATGGCGGGCGTGAGCGCCATGACACCGATCGCCGACATGCGAACCCAGGACCCGTGGAGTTGCGGAGACAGCGCAAGCGCGGAAACCAGCAGGCTCAAGTCGCGAACCACGGTCAGCACCAGCAGCCACGAGAAAAAACCCGCCGCCAGCCACGGCAGCATCACCGCCCACGGCCTATCCTCCCGAACCCAGAAACCCTTCGGCAAAAGCCAGAAACACACCGCGAGCAAGGCCCAGCCCACTAGCTGCGTGACCCCGCCGAACGGCAAAAGAAGCCGCACCCCCACATAGACATGCAGAAGCGCGAGCACGAGGATTACGGGATGAGGGAACGGGCGGAATTTCACTGGAAGGAAGTGGGGGCGAAGGGCGGCACGCGCAAGACCTGCGGGAGTCTACACGCGACGCTCCACGATCTCACGCTCGCGCCATGCTGGCGCACGCCGCGCGACCCGGCACATCGCAGTAGAGGCGCGTCATCACCTCGGTGTCGCCTGAGGACGACACCTGATCCGCGGCCGGAAAATTTCCCCGCGCTGCCTCGCCTTCTGCCCCCGCCTCCACCCCGCAACGAAGTAAAATCCGCCCGATGTTCCGCCGCCGCATGTTCGGCCAGATCGAGCCCCGCCGCTCGAGGTTCTGGCGCTATTTCCGCTACGCCTTTCTCGCTTTCGCGCTGCTCGCTTCCGCGTTCACGTTTTATCTCGACTATCGCGTGCGGAGCGAGTTCGAGGGGCGGCGGTTCGCGCTGCCGGCGCGGATTTATGCGCGGCCGCTGGAGCTGCACGCCGGCCTGCACATCGCGCAGGGCGACGTGGTGCGCGAGTTGCAGGCGGCCGGCTACCGCGAGTCGCCGAGCGAAAGCGAATTTGGCTGGTTCTTGCGCGACGACAAGGCGATCGAGATCGCAGTGCGGCCGTTCGTGTTCTGGGACGGAGCTCAGGGCGCGAAGCGCATCCGCGTGGCCTTCGACGCAAACAAGGTCAGCGCAGTGCGCGACACCGAAGGCAGGGAGCTGCCGCTCGCGCGCCTCGAGCCTTTGGCAATCGGCGGCATCTACCCCGCGAACAACGAGGACCGCGTGCTGGTCAGGCTCAGCGAAGTGCCGAAGCCGCTGGTGCAGGCGCTCCTCGCGACCGAAGACAGGAATTTCTACACCCACCACGGCTTCGACCTGCGCGGCATCGCGCGCGCCGCATGGAATTTCGTGAGAGGCAGGGGACTCCAGGGCGGGAGCACGCTCACGCAGCAGCTGGTCAAGAACTTCTTTCTCACGCCCGAACGCACGCTCACGAGAAAAATCACCGAGCTTCTCATGGCGGTGCTGCTCGAGATGCACTACGGCAAGGAAGAGATCCTCGAGACCTACCTGAACGAAATCTACCTCGGCCAGGACCGCGACCGCGCCATTCACGGCGTCGGGCTCGCGTCGCTCCACTACTTCGGCAAGACGGTCGACCGCCTCACGCTCGCGGAGTGCGCGCTCCTCGTCGGCATGGTGAGAGGCCCGGCTGTCTACGATCCCTACAAGCACCCGGATCGCGCGCTCGAGCGGCGCAACCTCGTCCTGCGTGAAACCAGGGAACGAGGTTACGCCACGATGGAGCAGTACGTTCAGGCGCGCGCCTCGGCCCTCGGCGTCAACCCCAAGGCCGCCATGGGCACCTCGCCGCATCCGGCCTTCCTCGAGCTCGTACACCGGCAGCTCAGGCGCGAATACGACGAAGCCGATCTGCGCTCCGAAGGCCTGCGGGTCTTCACCACGCTGGATCCACACGTGCAGGATGCGGCCGAGCGCGTGCTCGAGCGCAAGCTCGCGCAGTTCGACAAGGGAAAGATCTTCGGCGATCCAGGCCTGGAAGGCGCGGTCGTCGTCACCGACAGCCAGGCGGGCGAAGTGCAGGCCCTGGTCGGCGGACGCGAACCCGGTTATCGGGGTTTCAACCGAGCGCTCGACGCCGCGCGGCCCGTGGGCTCCTTGCTCAAGCCAGCGATCTACCTCACCGCGCTCAGCGAACCGATGCGCTACACGCTGGTCACGACGATAGACGACGGGCCTTTCGTGTGGAAGAGCCGCGGCGCACCGGACTGGCAGCCTTTGAACTACGACAGGAAATTCCACGGCGCGGTGCAGCTCAGGACGGCGTTCGCGCAGTCCTACAACGCGGCGACCGCGCGCCTCGGGACCGACATCGGCATCGAGAAAGTCCTCGCCACCGTGAAGAAGCTCGGGATCGAGAGGCCGCTCAACCCGTTCGCGTCCACTCTGCTCGGCGCCGCGGACCTCTCCCCGATCGAGGTGGCGCAGATGTACCAGACCATCGCGAGCGGCGGATTCAGGACGCCTTTGCGCGCAATCCGCGAGGTGACGACCCAGGACGGCAAGCCGCTCAGGCGCTATGCGCTCGCGGTCGAGCAGGCGTTCCCGCCCGAGCCCATGTACCTCCTTACCGCCGCGATGCAGGGCGTGGTGCGCGAAGGCACGGCGCAGTCGCTCAAGAACTGGCTGCCGCCGGAGATCGCGGTCGCCGGCAAGACCGGCACGACCGACTCGCAACGCGACGCATGGTTCGCGGGATTCACCGGCGACCGGCTCGCGATCGTGTGGGTAGGCTACGACGACAACCGCGCGGCCCGGCTCTCGGGCGCGGGCGCGGCGCTCCCGATCTGGGGCGAGCTGATGGCTTCGCTCGATCCGGAGCCGCTCGCGCTCCCCAAGCCCGACGGCATCGAGCAGGTGCTGATCGATCCGCAAAGCGGATTGCGCGCAGACTCCGCCTGCGCCGGTGCGCTCGAGCTGCCCTTCGCGCAAGGCTCGGCGCCGGCGGAGCGCGCGCCCTGCGCGAGCGCCGTGGGAGTCGCGGTCGAAGGAGTGAAGCAGCAGGCGAAGAGCTGGCTGCAGCGCCTGTTTGGAAAATGAGCGGAAGATGAGCGAAGATGAGAGTCCGCTGCAAAAAGGCTCGCGTCATCTCCGCCCGATGAGAACCATCCTTCTAGTCCTGGCAGCACTCATCGCCGGCTGCGCGACCGTGGTGCAGCCACCGGAGTCCGGCCCGGTTCCCGTGCCGGTGCCCGCCGTACCGGTGCCCGCTCCCGAGCCCGCGGCGCGCACCGAGAACCTCGCCATCGCCGGCCTGATGGACAGCGCACGGTCCGATTCCGCGGCCGGGCGCCTCGCGAACGCCGCCGCGTCGCTCGAGCGCGCTCTGCGCATCGAGCCGCGCAATCCGCGCCTGTGGCAGGAGCTCGCGCGCGTACGCCTCAAGCAGGGCGATTACGCGCAGGTCGAGAGCACCGCGGCACGCTCCAACTCGTGGGCGGGCGGCGACAACGCGCTGCGGGCCGACAACTGGCGCCTCATCGCGCACGCGCGCGAGGCGCGCGGCGACAGCGAAGGCGCGCGAGCGGCGATGGAGGCGATCGAGCGGCTGAAGTAAGGCGCGCCGATGGGCGCCGCTATTCCTTCGGTGGAACCGTGCGCAGGTAGGCGACGATCGCGTCGAGGTCGGCTGCGCTCATGCGCGCGTACCAGGCGAAGCCCATCGGCGGCTTGAGCCTGCTGCCGTCCTTGCGCATGCCCTCGGTGATGGCGCGCTTGATCTCGGCGTCGCTCCAAGCTCCGATGCCGCTCGTCTTGTGCGAGGTGATGTTGCGCGACACCGAGACACCGAACGGACCTTCGAACTTCTCCCC
>DATDGA010000254.1:0-3283 GCA_036522335.1 Burkholderiales bacterium | reverse complement strand
CCACCGCGCGCAGGGGAGAAGGCCATGCGGAAATCAATTGCTGCGGCCGCGATCGTATCGTTGCTGTGTCTGCCCGGTGTCGCGCCGGCCGACACCTCGCTCGGCATTCGCGCCGGAACGCTCGGCGCCGGGGCCGAGATTTCGTACGCCGTCAGCCAGAGGCTTGCGTTGCGGCTGGGCGCGGACACCTACACGCGCACGGGTACGGTGACCAAGCTAGACATCGAGTACGACGCCAAGGCGAAACTGCAGACGGCTTCGCTTCTCGCCGACTGGTTTCCGTTCGCGAACAATTTCCGCCTCAGCCTGGGCGTCATGTACAACGGGAACAAGGTCACGGGGACGGGCAAGCCCACTGCCGGAACCTTCACTATCAACGGCGTCCCGTACCAGGCTTCGGACGTCGGCACGCTCGACGCCACGGTGGATTTCAAGAAGACAGCGCCTTATTTCGGCATCGGCTACGGGCGCCCCATCAACGGCGGCCTCTCTTTTTTATTCGACCTGGGCGTGATGTTCCAGGGTAAGCCGATAGCAACGCTGACTGCGAGCTGCGGTCCCACGGCGCCGCAAGGCAGCGCCCAGTGCAATCAGATAGGAAGCGACGTCGCGGCCGAGCAGGCGACCGCGGACGAGAAGCTGAAGAACTTCAAGTACTACCCGGTGCTCTCACTCGGCCTCGCTTACACTTTCTGATCTGCACTGCCGCGACCAACGAATTGAGGGTTGCAGTCCGCTGCGGCTCCCGCATCAGAACCGGTACCTGAACTCCAGGCCGACTTCGCGAGTCCAGTTCGCTGGTTCCAGTCCCGTGGTTGAGTTGACGGTAACGGTATCGGAATCGCCGATCTTCCAGTAGTTCATCCACGGGCCGAACGCGAAGCGATCCTTCTCCGCCATCACCGCGAGCCGGTAGCCGTAACCGCTTGTCTGCGTGTTGGTGATGTCGGGGAATCCCGATCCGGCGTCCGACAACTTGGTGATCTGCTTGCCGCGTATGAAGTAGTCGTACTCCACCATCGGGGCGAGCACCCATCGGTCGTGGATCCTGAATCGCGCGGTCAAACCCACGGGCGCGTACAGGTAGCTCGAGTAACGCCGGTAGCCCGCGAACGTCTTGTTGCCGACTTGCGTATAGCCGCGCAAGTCGTCGTAGAGATAGCGGTACCCCAAACCCGCATAAGGCGAGAAGGCGACGCTGCCGCCCGCCCGAAAGTCGGTGCCGGCAACGACGCGCGTTTCGAAAATGTAGTCGGGGACGCTGTCCTGCGTGCCCGTCCCCTGGTACTCCAGACTTCCCACTGAACCCCGGACGTCCGCCTTGATGAACATGCGCCCCGGAACGAAAGTGTAGGCGCCTACGGCCCCGACCCGCGGGCCGATGAGCTTCGCGAAGTTGGGCTCCTCGTAGTGATAACTCGCGATTTGTCCGCCGGCTTCCCAGCCGCCGCGCGTCGCGAGCGGGTCGTTGGAAGCGTTCGTCTGAGCAACGGCAGCCGAAGAAGCCGCGCCCGCAATCACAGCCGCCGCAAATATTTTTTTCACATTCGCTTTCTGCAACTCCAGGTTTCGCTACTTCGGACAGGAAACGGACCAGCGATCCGCCAATCCGTTGAATTTCTGGTAGGCCGTGCAGGATTTGAACCTGCGACCAACGGATTAAAAGTCCGCTGCTCTACCAACTGAGCTAACGGCCCGAAAAGGAGGCGGGATTCTATTCTTTCCATCGTGGTGCCGTCAACGGAAAACGCCTCGTTTCGTCATTCGGGATTGCTTTCATCAGCCACTTTGCCTCATCAACCGCCAGTACTGGATTTTCATCGTGAATACCGCGCCGGCGACGATCGAGAAAAACGCGAGGAACGAGCCCAGTGCGAGGGTCGAAAGACCCGTGATGCCCTGGCCGATGGTGCAACCCAGCGCGAGCACCCCGCCAAAGCCCATCAGCGCGCCGCCAACCAGGTGGTTGATCAGATCCTCGGCGTCGCGAAAGCTCTCGAGGCGGAAGGATCGGGTGGCAAGCGACCAGGCGAGCGAGCCGACGAACATCCCGAGAACCGACGCGATGCCGAAGGTCATCACGCGGCTCTTGTCGCTCCACAGCATGAGAAGCTCCAGAAAGTATGCCTGCGGCGCGACGAAGGAGAGCGACTCCATTCGGCCCGAGTTGGTGGCGAGAAATTTTTCCTCGAGGCTGGCAGGATCCTCGGCCAGGTGCCCGAGGTGTCCCGACAGAAACCATCCGCCGACGACCGCGAGACCGACCACGACCCCGCCCAGTACGTTGTCGAACGACCGGAATTCGCGCGCCTTGAACACGAACGCGAGCAGGCCGCCCGAGATCGCGAGCCCGAGAACGGCGAGCACGGCCTTCTTGTCGAAGCCGAGCGCGCGGGCGAGGACCGACGGAAGATCCTGCGCGCCGGCGAGCGTCGCGCCCACCGGATCGAGCGCCGAGACGCGAAACACTCCGAGAATTCCCTTGAGCGTCATGTAGGCGGTGACGGCCAGCACGATCGCGACGACGAGCGACTTGAGATTGCCGGTGCCGATGCGAATCAGCGTTTTCGAGCCGCAGCCCGAGGCGAGCGTCATGCCGATCCCGAAGAGCAGGCCGCCGAGAATGTAGGAAAGCCAGGCGACCCTGGGCGTGGTGTAGATCGACTTCGACAGATCGACCAGTCCCGCGAGCTGCAGGCCGCTCGCTCCCGCGGTCGCGACGGCGATGGCGAGCAGCCACATGCGCATCCGGTTCCAGTCGCCCATGTTGACCACGTCCGACACCGCCCCCATGGTGCAGAAGTGCGTCTTGTTGCCGACGGCGCCGAAAAGGAACGCAAGCGCAAAAGTCCCCCATACGACCATGGAGGCGAGCGCAGCGGGGTTGGGTTCCGTCACGAACCTACGACCGGGAAGATGGAGGCGAACGCCGCGGGATTGGGTTCGGTCACAAGGCCTCGATTCGGAATCTCGCCGGGATTCTAGCGGGACGCCATGCTTCCCGCTCGCGCCCGGGACATGCCACCCGGCTCGAAACGAACGCAGGCTCGACCCGCTACTTGCGCGCCAGACGCTGCTTGGCCTGCTCGGCCGCGGAGCTGGACGGATATTTCTTGACGAGTGCGCGCAGCGTCTCGCGGGCCGCCGTGCTTTCTCCCAGCTCCGCCTGGGAGCTGCCGATGTTGAGCATCGCATCCGGCGCCTTGGGATTCTCCGGCCAGAGCTTGACCACTTTCTGCTGGGCGGCGATGGCGGACTTGTAGTCGCGCATCGCGTAGTAGGC
>DATDGA010000253.1:0-1882 GCA_036522335.1 Burkholderiales bacterium | reverse complement strand
TACCCGCCGCTCAGCGCTCCGACGATGATCACCTCGTCGCTCGCAGCGAGCGCGGCATCGAGATCGCGCGCCGGTTCCTGGTTGACGAAGATCTTGATGTGGCGCCGGATCGCGTCCTGCTCGTCGATCATGCGAAAGCGTATTCCCGGATAGCGCCGGTCGAGGTCGGCGAGCAGCTCGGCGAGCGTCGATCCGCGCGCCTCGATTTGCGCGCTCCCGCCGGTGTAGTCGCGAAGCTGCGAGGGAATGGCGACGTTCATCGGCGCAGGATTCAGACGCCCGCCGCCTCGACCGAATAGATTTCCGGCAGATGGCGCGCGATGCAGCTCCAGCGCGCGCCCTCGTTCGCGCTCATCCAGACTTCGCCGCTTGTCGTGCCGAAGTAAAGGCCGAGCGGATCGCGCGCATCGGCGCACATCGCCTGGCGCTTCACGGTGAACCAGCCTTGCTTCCGCGGCAATCCCTTGTCCTGGCGGTGCCAGCTGCGGCCGCCGTCGCGCGACACGTAGGCAGCGGGTTTCCCGCCCGGGGAGACTCGCGGCCAGACCGTGCCGCCGTCCATCGGGAACACCCACAGCACATCGGGATCGCGCGGATGCAGCACCAGCGGGAAGCCGATGTCGCCGATTTTTTTCGGCATCGCGTCTCCGATCCTGTCCCACTTCTCGCCGGGCCGGTCGATGCGGTAGATGCCGCAATGATTCTGCTGGTAGATGCGATCGGGCGCGAGCGGGTGCAGCCGCATGCAGTGCGCGTCGTGGCCGTATTCCGGATCTTTGACCGGAAGAAAATCGGCGGCGACACCGCGATTGAGCGGCCGCCAGCTCGCACCGCGGTCGCTGCTCTCGAACGCGCCGCCGATCGAGATGCCGATGTAGAGGTGCCGGGGATCGCGAGGATCCACGTTGATCGAGTGCAGCGTCGCGCCGCCCGGCGGCCCTGGGTTCTCCTCACCGCCTATCCACGGCCAGCGCATCGGGTTGGCGTTGAAACCCGCGACGCCCTCCCAGGTGAGGCCGCCGTCCTCGGAGCGGAACAAGCCCGGCGGCGAGGCGCCTGCGTACCACACGCCGGGTTCGGAAACGTGACCGGGCGTCAGCCAGAAGACGTGATCGACCGCGAGTCCCTTCTCGCCGGCGGCGGCTTTCGGAAACGCGGGCGGGCGCTGCGCTTCTTTCCACGTGCGGCCCATGTCGGTCGAGCGGAACACGGTCGGCCCGAGATGGCCCGCGCGCGCGGCGCAAAGCAGGGTCTTGCGGTCGCGCGGATCGAGAACGACGTGGTTGACGATCTGCCCGAGAAAATGCGGCCCCGCGAGCGTCCATCTCCTCCTGGCGCGGTCCGACTTCATGAGAAACGCGCCCTTGCGCGTTCCGATGAGGAGCGTGACCGGGCCCGCGGCGGGCCGCGGCGCGGAGTGCAGTTTCGTCTTCGATGCGATCATGTCAGCCCCTCGATCCAGCGTTCGTAGAGTCTCGCAGCGATAGCGTTGAGCGTTGCGACACGCTCGTCGATTCTCTCCTGCATCTGCGCGGGCGTCTGCACCGACGGCCCGGCCCTGGCCACCAGTTCCTTCTCCCAATCTTCGCACCAACTACGGATCAGTGCGGGAGTCATCTCGACGTGGCACTGCATCCCCAGGTGTTTGCCGAGGACGAACGCCTGATTGGCGCAATACGGGCTCGCGGCGATCCGTGTCGCCTTCGCCGGGATGGTGAAAGTCTCGCCGTGCCAGTGAAACCCGGAAAACTCGCGGGTCGTGCCGAACCAATCGCGCGCCGCGGCGTTCTGACTACGCCCCAGTGTCCCGGGCATCGCGCCGCCGGACGTGCAACGCTTTCAACAAGGAGACGGGCAGGGCCTTGGGAGCCGCCTCGCGCTC
>DATDGA010000252.1:0-5062 GCA_036522335.1 Burkholderiales bacterium | reverse complement strand
GCCTGTTCTCGATCAGGACCGGCTGGCCGAGGTATTTCGCGGCGATCTCCGCGAAGCGCCGCAGATGGGTATCAGTCGAGCCGCCCGCGGGCCAGGGGCAGATCAGGGCGATCGGCCGAGACGGGAATTCCTGCGCAATCGCCGGCAGCGCAAACAACAGACCGAGCAGCGCGAGCTTGCGTGCCAGCGAATGCATGCGGCTCCTCTCTCCAGTCGCCGAGCGCCCGGGTCCGCTCGCCCTCGGCGAGTGCGAACCTCGCGCGCCCGAGCAAGCTTGCCGAAAACGCGCCGGAACGTCAACGCATCGCGCCGAAACGCGAGCGAACCGCGATAGAATCGGCTCTTTTCCCCCGCCCCATGCCCCTGGACGTTTCCCGACCCGATCTGAGCCTCGCCGTGATCGGCACCGGCGTCATGGGACGCGGCATCGCCCAGGTCGCCGCGCAAGCCGGGATCCGCGTGCTGCTCCACGACAGCCGGCCGGGCGCGGCGCAGGATGCGAAAGACTCCATTTCGCAGCAGTTCTCGCGGCTCGCCGAAAAAAGCCGACTCAAGCCCGAAGAAGTCGCGCGCGCGAACGCAAACCTCGTCGTCGCCGATTCACTCGCCGCGCTGTCCTCCTGCCATCTCGTCATCGAGGCGGTGGTGGAAAACCTCGAGGCCAAGCGCGAACTGTTTCGCGCGCTGGAGGCGATCGTGGCCGAGGACTGCCCGATGGCGTCCAACACCTCGTCGTTCTCGATCACCGCGATCGCCTCCGCGTGCCGGAGACCCGAGCGCGTCGCCGGCTTTCATTTCTTCAACCCGGTGCCCTTGATGAAAGTCGTCGAGGTGGTGGACGGACTCTTGACCGCTCCCTGGGTCGGCGAGGCGCTCGCCGCGCTCGCGCTTCGCTGCGGACACAGGCCGGTGCGCGCGAAGGACACGCCGGGGTTCATCGTCAACCACGCGGGGCGCGGCTACGGCACCGAGGCGCTGCGCATACTGGGGGAAGGCATTGCCGAATTCCACGAGATCGACCGCATCCTCCGCGATTGCGCTGGATTTCGCCTGGGCCCCTTCGGGCTTCTCGATCTCACGGGGCTGGACGTTTCGCACCCGGTGATGGAATCGATCTACCGCCAGTATTACGAGGAACCGCGCTTTCGACCCTCGCCCGTTGCCGCTCAGCGTGTCGCCGCCGGCCTCTTCGGACGCAAATCGGGCAGCGGCTTCTACCGCTATGAGGGAGGCAAACAGGAAGAAAATCCCGCGCCTCCGGCGCCGGCGGCGAGGGCGAGACGCGTCTGGATCAGCCCGATAGACCTGGGCGAGCAATTGTCGAAGTGCGTCGCGACTCTGGACGTGGAGATCGACAGCAGCCGCCGGCCCTCGCGGGAATCGCTCTGCCTGGTTGCGCCGATCGGAGACGACGCGACTTCGATCGCAATCGAAGAGGAGCTGGACCCCGTGCGGACCGTTGCCGTCGACTGCCTCTTCGGCCTGGACAAGCGCCGCACCCTGATGACGACACCGGTCACGAGCGCGCACATGAGGGATGCCGCTCACGCGCTGCTCGCGAGCGACGGCGTGCCCGTGTCGGTCATTCACGACTCCCCGGGATTCGTCGCTCAGCGGGTCATTGCACAAGTCGTGAATATCGCCTCGGACATCGCGCAGCAGCGCATCGCCTCGCCTGTCGACATCGATTCGGCCGTGACGCTGGGCCTGGGCTATCCGCAAGGACCGCTCGCCTGGGGCGACGCGATCGGAGCCGGCACCGTGCTGGACATACTGGAAGCACTGCACGAGTTTTACGGCGATCCGCGGTATCGCCCGAGCCCGTGGCTGAAGCGGCGGGCACTTCTAGGGGTATCATTGCTCACTGCCGAAGGTTAAAGCGCCCGTCGTCCCCGCGAGCGCGGGGACCCAGTGGGCTCCAAGGGAAAGCCGGATTCCAGCTTCCGCGGGAATGACGGCGCAACCAACTATGATCGACCAACCGATATGAACGCTCCGCTCAAAGGCAGACCCAAGAAGGCCGAGTTTGCATGGCACGACCCGCTGCTGCTCGACGCGCAACTCAGCGAACAGGAACGCATGGTGCGCGACGCCGCGCACGCCTATTGCCAGGACAAGCTTGCGCCGCGCATTCTCGAAGCGTTCCGGAGCGAGAAGGCGGATCCCTCGATCTTCCGCGAGATGGGGGCGCTGGGAATGCTCGGTTCGACGTTTCCGGCCGAATACGGCGGTGCGGGCCTGAATTACGTGAGTTACGGGTTGATCGCGCGCGAGATCGAGCGCGTCGACTCCGGGTTCCGCTCGATGATGAGCGTGCAGAGCTCGCTCGTCATGCTGCCGATTTACGCGTTCGGTTCGGACGCGCACAAGAAAAAATACCTGCCCAGGCTCGCCAGGGGCGAGTTCGTCGGCTGCTTCGGCCTCACCGAACCGAACCACGGCTCGGATCCGGCGAGCATGCAGACGCGCGCAAAGAGCGCTCCCGGCGGCTACAGCCTCTCCGGCTCGAAAACCTGGATCAGCAATGCGCCGATCGCCGACCTGTTCCTCGTATGGGCGAAAACCGACGACGGCCGCATCCGCGGCTTCCTGATTGAAAAAGGCGCGAAAGGCCTTTCGGCGCCGGTGATCCACGGCAAGATGGGTTTGCGGGCTTCGATCACCGGCGAGGTCGTGATGGACGGCGTGTTCGTCCCGGAAGAAAACCTTCTGCCCGGCGTCGAAGGCCTGAAAGGCCCGTTCACCTGCCTCAACGCCGCGCGCTACGGCATCGCCTGGGGCGCGCTCGGCGCGGCGGAGGACTGCTGGCACCGCGCGCGCCAGTACGTGATCGACCGCAAGCAGTTCGGCCGGCCGCTTGCCGCCAATCAGCTGAGCCAGAAAAAGCTCGCCGACATGCAGACCGAGATCTGCCTCGGCCTGCAGGGCGTGCTGCGCTTCGGCCGCATGAAGGACGAAGGCACCGATTCGCCCGAGATCACCTCGATCATGAAGCGCAACTCCAGCGGCAAGGCGCTCGAGATCGCGCGCGCCGCGCGCGACATGCTCGGCGGCAACGGCATCTCCGACGAATTCGGCGTGGTTCGCCACATGCTGAACCTCGAGGTGGTGAACACTTACGAGGGCACGCACGACATCCATGCGCTGATTCTCGGCAGAGCCCAGACCGGGATTCAGGCTTTCGGCGCTTAAGTCTCATGGCAGAACCCAAGCGCTGCCCGTGGTGCCTCGGCAGCGAAACGTACATCCGTTACCACGACGAGGAATGGGGCGTGCCGGTCCACAACGACCGGCGGCAGTTCGAGTTTCTGATCCTCGAAGGCGCGCAGGCCGGCCTCTCCTGGTCGACGATACTCAACAAGCGGAAGAACTATCGCCGTGCGTTCGCCGGATTCTATCCGAAAAAAGTCGCCCGCTTCGGCACGCGCGACGTGAAGCGGCTGCTCGCCGACGCCGGGATCGTGCGAAACCGCCTGAAGATCGAATCCGCGATCGGCAACGCCCGCGCGTTCCTCGAGATCCAGCGCGAGTTCGGTTCCTTCGACGCCTATGTCTGGGCGTTTGTCGGCGGGCGTCCGCTGCAGAATACGCGGCGCAGCATGAAGCAGGTGCCGGCTCGCACGCCGGTGTCCGACGCGCTCAGCAAAGACCTCAAGCTTCGCGGCTTCCGTTTCGTCGGATCGACCATCGTCTACGCCCATATGCAAGCGGTCGGCATGGTCAACGACCATGTGGTTTCCTGTTTTCGCAGAGCGCAGCTCGCGGCGCTCCCAAGATCCGGTTCTTCGGCTAAACTCGGCAGACCATGAAGGGCTCGTGCACATCGATGCGCCGCATCACCGTAGTGCTCGTGCTCGGCTTGGGGTGGATACTCGCCCCTCACGCCCAATCCCAGGAATCCGATCCCACCGGCACCGTGACCCTGGTCGCGGCGCCGGAGCTGGTCGACCCCGATTACCGCGGGACGGTGCTGCTCGCCGTACCCGTCGACCACAACCGCCACGTCGGCGTCATCCTCAACCGCCCCACGAGCCGCTCGCTGTCCAGCCTCTTCCCGAAGCACGCCCCCTCGAAGCTGGTGCGCGATCCGGTGTATTTCGGCGGGCCCATGTTGCGCCAGGCGATCTTCGCGGTGGTCCACACCGACCACACACCGGGCCCCGGGTCGATTCAGATCCTGAATGAACTCTTTCTCGCGACCCAGGGCACCGTGGTCGACCACGTCATCGAGGAGACGCCGAACGAGGCGCGCTACTACGTGGGATACGTCGTCTGGCGGCCCGGCGAGCTGCGCCTGGAAGTGGACCGCGGCCTGTGGTACGTGCTCGACGCCGACCCCGATCTGGTCTTCCGCAAGGATCCGGGGAGACTCTGGGAAGAGCTGGTGCGGCGCGCGCGCGCGATCACCGCATCGGCACCCGGACACCCGGGGACACTCGCCGCGCTGCTGCACTTGCGCCCGAGCTCGCGTTCGCCTCTGGAAGCCGGCCGCCCCGAATGAAGCTTTCGCACCGCACCGCGCTACTGTTCACGCTATGCTTTCTCGCGATCGCCGCGCACGCGCAGGGTTCCTCGAGAACGATCTTCCTCGTCGCAAAGCCGGGGCTGCCCGACCCGAATTTCCAGGAAACGGTGGTGCTGGTTACCCAGGAGGAAGGAGCGGAGGCCACCGGGGTGATCGTGAACCGTCCCACCAACCGCTCACTCGCCGAGTTGCTGCCGACCGAGCGGTTCAAGTCCTTCACGGATCCGATATTTTTCGGCGGACCCGTGGCGTCGCAAGGATTGTTCGCGGTGTTCCAGGCGGACAGGTTCGCCGGGGCGGCCGTGACCATGCTCCCGGGACTGTACCTTGCAATCGTTCCTGATTCGATAGACGCTCTGCTCGGCAACCCGCCGCCGAAGATCCGTTTCTTCGCGGGCTACTCCGGATGGGCGCCGGGCCAACTGCGGGGAGAGATCGACCGCGGCGATTGGCTGATCGTCGACGCCGTCGCCGACACCGTGTTCCTGAAAGACACTTCGAATCTCTGGCGAGACATGGTGCGGCGCGCGAGCGCGA
>DATDGA010000251.1:0-8017 GCA_036522335.1 Burkholderiales bacterium | reverse complement strand
GTTCTCCGTGTCGGCGCCGATGCCGCCCAGAATACCGAAGATCGTCTGCACGAACAGCGGCGGCTGCACCAGCTTGCGCTCGAGCAGATGCGCAAGAGTGTAGAGGTGCCCGACGTCGTAGCATTCGAACTCGAAGCGCGTGCCGCAGCCTTCGCCCAGGTGCTTGAGCGTGAATTCCATGTCCTTGAAGGTGTTGCGGAAGATGAAGTCGCGGCTGTTCTCGAGATACTGCGGCTCCCAGTCGTGCTTGAACTCCTTGTAGCGGCCGAGCATCTCGTACAGCCCGAAATTCATCGAGCCCATGTTGAGTGAGGCGACCTCGGGTTTCAGCTGCAGCGCCGGCTGAAGGCGCTCCTCGATCGCCATCGTGGGCGCGCCGCCGGTGGTGAGGTTGATCACCACGTTCGAGGCCGCCTTGATTTTCGGCAGGAAGCGCATGAACATCGCCGGATCCTGGGTCGGCCGTCCGTCGGCGGGCTCGCGCGCGTGCAGGTGCACGATCGCCGCGCCGGCCTGGGCCGCGCCGATCGCGCCCTCCGCGATCTCCTCCGGCGTGACCGGGAGATGCGGCGACATCGTCGGCGTGTGGATCGCGCCGGTGACCGCGCAGGTGATGATGACCTTGCCTTGGGCTGCCGACATATTCGTCATTCCGGCCGAGCCCGCAGAGCGGGCTCGAGCCGGAATCCAGTAGAGTCGTTACGTCGCTGGATCCCCGCTTGCGCATCTGGATCCCCGCTTCCGCGGGGATGACTGCGCGCGTTCATGCGCGCAGTCACTTCTGCTCGACGGGCTTGATCTGCTTCACCACGTCGGCGAGCTTCTTCGCGTCCTCATCCCAGAACTTGCGGAATTCCGGGGCGTCGAGATAGCTCACGGGAGTCTCGACCTTCGCCATCGCGTTCTTGAAATCCGGATCTTGCACCGCCTGCCGCACGGCGTCCCGCAGCTTCTGCTGGATCGCGGGCGGAGTTCCCGCGGGCGCCATCAGGCCGGACCAGATCAAGTACTCGGCGTTGATGCCGACCTCCTTGAGCGTCGGCACGTCGGGCAGCGAGGCGAGCCGCTTGTCCCCGAAGTTCGCCAGCGGCCGCAGCCGCCCGCCCTTGATCTGGCCGATCATGGTAGCCGGCCCGCCGACGGTCACGTCGACCTGCGAGCCGAGCAGGGCCTGCACCGCCGGCCCGCCGCCGTTGTAAGGCACGTGCCAGAGGCTCGCGCCGGTGGCGTGCTCGAGCATGACAAACGGCATGTGCAGCGCGCCGTAGATCCCGGAGGAGCTGTAGGTGATCTTGTTCGGCCGCTGCTTCGCGTCGGCGACGAATTCCTGGACGGTCTTCCACGGCGCCTCGTTGCGCACGACCAGCACGACCGGATCGGCGGAGACCAGCGCGATCGGGGCGAACTGCGAGAGCTCGTAAGGCGGCTTGTTTCCCTGCAGGCGCTCGGCCTCGGGGATCACCGAGATAGACGAGAGCGCCATCAGCAGCGTGTAGCCGTCGGGCCTGGAGTTCGCCACGTAGGCGTTGCCGGTTGCGCCAGCGGCGCCGGGCCGGTTTTCGATAATGATGCGCTGCTTCAGCACCTTTTCCATCGCGATGGCGGTGGGTCGGCCGGTGAGTTCGGCCACGCCGCCCGGCGGGAACGCCACCACCATCGTGATCGGGCGGGTTGGATAGGAATCCTGCGCGAATGCGGGAACCGTCAGGAGCGCGAGAGCAATTAGCGCGATCCGTAGATGCATGTTTTCCTCCGGAGGGATGTCCGTCCTTGTTTGTCCGCGCAATCATCGGGGCTGACACGCCCGGCGTCAAGCGCCGCGGGCAGTGCTCCGATCCGCTAGAATTCTCCGGGAACTTTCATGCGCCGATGAATCTGCTCGCGATCGATACCTCCACCGATTTCTGCTCCGTCGCGGCGAGCCGCGGTGCGCTGCTGTTCTCGCGTCACGAATCCGCGGGCCGACGCCAGGCGGAGCGGATCCTCGATATGGTCGGCGAGGTGCTGATGGAGGCGCACCTCGAGATCGCGCAAATCCAGGGCATCGCCTTCGGCGCGGGTCCGGGCTCGTTTACCGGCCTTCGCATCGCGGCGGGCGTGACCCAGGGGCTCGCGCTCGCGCGCGGCATCGGCGTGGTTGGCGTCGGAACGCTGCTTGCTCTGGTCGAAGAAGCGGTGGAACAAGCAGCGGAAGAAGCCGCGAAAGAATCGGCGGACAAGACGGCGCGGCAAATCCCGGGCGAGCGGATCATCGCCTGCCTCGATGCACACATGGGCGAGGTGTATCATGCCGCGTACCGGAGGGCCGGCGCGGGATGGGAAGAAGTTTCCGCCCCCGGCCTGTACAAGCCCGAGGCCGTGCCTCTTGCGTCCGGGAGAGACTGGCTGGGCTGCGGGGACGCTTTCGCCGCCTATCGCGACCGCCTGGTGGCGCGGCTCGGAGAATCCGTTTCGGCGATCCGTCCCGACGCGGCGCCGACCGCGCGGGCGGTGCTGAAGATCGCGACTCCGCGTTTCGCCGCGGGGGACGCGAGCGACGCCGCAACGGCGGTGCCGGTGTATCTGCGCGACAAGGTCGCGCTCAAGACGAGCGAACGCGGATGAGCGCCGTACTCCGACCTGCACCGAGATTCGAGCCGATGAACGAGGCCGATCTTCGCCCGGTGATCGAGATCGAGCAAAGCATCTATGAATTTGCATGGACCATCGGGAATTTCCGCGACTCTTTGCGTGCCGGGTACGGATGCTGGGTGTACCGCGACGGGAGACAACTGATCGGCTACGCCGTGCTCATGCTGGCCGCGGGCGAGGCACACCTCTTGAACCTGAGCGTCGCAGCCCATGCGCAACGCCGCGGCCATGGGCGCAGCCTGCTCGAGCACGTGGTCGGAATCGCGCGGGAGCGCGAGGCGAAAATCCTGTTCCTCGAAGTCCGCCCCACGAACGAGGTGGGCCAGCGCTTGTACGCCGCATACGGCTTCAAGCAGGTCGGAGTGCGGCGCGGCTACTATCCGGCGCGCCGGGGCCGCGAGGATGCACTCGTTCTGGCGCTGGATCTGTGAGCGCGCGGCGCGAGCGCTATCTGGAGGAGATGGGCCTCGGTCCCGTCTGGAAGCTGCGCGGGCCGAAAGAGGAACGAGGGTCGGGGACCAGGGACGTTGGAAAACTCCCGGAGGAACGGCTGGACGTTCCGCTGGCTTCGAAATCGCCGCGCTCGCCGCAGCTGCGCCGCGCTCCGGAAATCCTTCCCCCCGTTCCGGGGATCGCAGCGGCCGCCAAGCTCGATCTCGCCGACGAGCGCGCGGCGCGCATTCTGCGCATGGATTGGCCGGAGCTGAAGTCGGCGGTGGCCGGCTGCCAGGCCTGCGGCTTGCGCAAGACCTGCAAGCAAACGGTGTTCGGCGTCGGCGACGAGCAGGCCGACTGGCTGCTGGTGGGCGAGGCTCCCGGCGCCGAAGAAGACGCGAAGGGCGAGCCTTTCGTGGGCCAGGCCGGGCGCCTGCTCGACAACATGCTCGCCGCGATCGGCCTCGCGCGGGGCGAGAACGTATACATCTGCAACGTGCTCAAGTGCCGGCCGCCGGGCAACCGCAATCCGGAGCCCTTCGAAGTCAGTCAATGCACGCCGCATCTGCTCCGGCAACTCGCGCTCATCAAGCCGAAACTGATTCTCGCGATGGGGCGCTTCGCCGTGCAGGCGCTGCTCAACACCGAGGCGAGCATCGCGAGCTTGCGCGGGCGCCTGCATCGCTATCAGGGCGTGCCGCTCATCGTGACCTATCACCCGGCGTATCTGCTGCGCAACCTCCCCGACAAGGCCAAGGCCTGGGAAGATCTGTGCTTCGCGCGGCGCAGCATCGCGGCCTTGTAATCGCAAAGCGCGCCCCCACTTAGCCGGCAGCAAGCACAGACTGGAGGAAATCATGCGCAAGCTACTTGGGGCGGTCGTCGTTCTCACCGCAATGACGCTGGCGGGCTGCGGGTACAACGATATCCAGCGAAACGACGAGCAGGTGAAGGCGGCCTGGTCGGAAGTCGTGAATCAATATCAGCGCCGTTCCGATCTGATTCCCAATCTGGTGAACACGGTGAAGGGGTTCGCGGCGCAGGAACAGCAGGTGCTGATCCAGGTCACTGAAGCGCGCTCGCGCGTAGGCAGCATCCAGGCGACGCCTGAGCTCCTCAACGACCCGGCCGCGTTCCGCAACTTTCAGCAGGCGCAGGCGGGAATGACGAGCGCGCTGTCGCGCCTGCTCGTGGTCGCGGAAAATTATCCGCAGCTCAAGTCCGACGCGAATTTCCGCGACCTGCAGGCGCAGCTCGAGGGCACAGAGAACCGCATCACGGTCGCGCGCAACCGTTACATCAAAGCGGTGCAGGACTACAACGTTCTCATACGGGAG
Source organism: Burkholderiales bacterium (assembly GCA_036522335.1). Classification (GTDB taxonomy): domain Bacteria; phylum Pseudomonadota; class Gammaproteobacteria; order Burkholderiales; family SG8-39; genus VBDM01. Next base: position 3,614 of record DATDGA010000251.1, on the reverse strand, counting down.
TTTCCGGTCAACCTGACCGCGATGATGTTCAGCTACCAGGTGAAGCCGAGCTTCACCGTCGAGGACGAGAAGGCTATCTCGAAAGCTCCGACGGTCGATTTCAGCAAGGCCGCCGCGCCGGCAAAGCAGTAATCCCCGATGCCTAAACGCTGGATCGGCCCGATCGCGGCCGGCCTCCTGCTGGCGGCCTCCCTTGCGCACGGCGAGGTCCCCGTGCCGCCGCTCAAAGCGCACGTCACCGATCTCACGGGGACGCTTTCGGCATCGCAGTTTCGGGATCTGGATTCGCGCCTCGCCGATTTCGAGCGCGGCAAGGGCAGCCAGATCGCGGTGCTGATGCTGCCCTCGACCGAGCCCGAGACCATCGAGCAGTACTCGATCCGCGTCGCCGACGCCTGGAAAATCGGTCGGACGCGGGTCGACGACGGCGTCATTCTCGTCGTCGCCAAGAACGACAGGAAACTTCGCGTCGAAGTCGGCCGCGGCCTCGAAGGCGCGATCCCCGACGCTGTCGCCAAGCGGCTCGTGAGCGACATCATCGCTCCGCATTTCCGCTCGGGCGATTTCTACGAAGGCATCGCCGCCGGCACCGACGCGGTCATGAAGCTGATCGAGGGCGAAAGCTTGCCCGCGCCGCCGTCGGGAGTGATCATCAACGGCGTTCATCGGGCAATCGATTTCCCGACGATATTCGGCCTGTTCGCGGCACTCTTCCTGACGCACGCGATCTTCAGGCGTCTCTTCGGCCGGGTCATCGGAGCCGGAATTTCCGGGGCGATCGTCGGCGGCATCGTCTGGGTGGCGGCGGGCGTGCTCGTGTTCGCGGTCGTCGGGGGCCTGATTGGGTTTTTCATCGCACTCGTCAACGGATTGGGCGGCCGACGCGGCGGGTGGTCGAGCGGCGGTTGGCCCGGCGGAGGCTGGTCGGGCGGCGGAGGTTTCGGCGGGGGCGGGGGTTTCAGCGGTGGCGGCGGCGGATTCAGCGGAGGCGGCGCCTCCGGCAGCTGGTGAGATCGATGAGATTCAAGCGGCTCATGCGGCACCTGTTCACCGACCACTGGTCGGTCAGGCGCGCGTTTCCCCCGGCGGCGATGCGCGCCATCGAAAAAGCGGTCGGCGAAGAAGAGCGGCGGCACGGCGGCCAGGTGCGCTTCGCCATCGAAGTTTCATTGCCTTTGAGCGAACTGCTGCGCGGCGTACAGTCCCGCGAGCGTGCGGTGGAGTGGTTCGGGCGCCTCGGCGTGTGGGACACCGAGCACAACTCCGGTGTGCTGATCTATCTGCTGCTTGCCGACCGGCGCGTCGAAATCGTCGCCGACCGGGGCATCCATTCCAAGGTCGGGACCGCGGCGTGGGAAGCGATCTGCGGCGAGATGCAGCGGGAGTTCGCTCGCGGGGAATTCGAGCGCGGGGTGGTGATCGGCGTGCGCGCGGTCAGCGACCTGCTGGCCGCGCACTTTCCGCGTTCGGGCGAAAGTCCGAACGAATTGTCGGACAAACCCGTCGTACTGTAGGACGGCGGGATCGAGGAGTCTTCGATCCTCGCGCCTTCCTCACTGCCGCGAAGGCAGCTCGGTGGCCGTAATCGGCAGATCGAGCTTCTGCGTGCGGCGCAGGAGCGTTACTCTCGTGCTCTTGCCGATGCGCTCCGCGCTCAACAGCCGGTGCAACTCGTCGACTCCCGCCACGTTTTCTCCGTCATAGCCGATGATGACGTCTCCCGGCTCGATACCCGCCCGCCGGGCGGCGCCGCCGGGCTCGATCGACTCGACGCGCACTCCCGCCCCGGCTCCGAGCCCGTGGAAGAGCACGGCGCGGCGTGAAAGCGCAATGGTCGCGCCGCCCACGCCGATATAGCCCCGGCGCACGTGGCCGAAGCGCAGCAGCTGCTCGACCACCCACTTGGCCGTGTCGATGGCGGTGGCGAAGCAGATTCCTTGCGCGAACGGGATGATCGCCGTGTTCACGCCGATCACCTCGCCGCGTGAATTCACGAGCGGTCCGCCCGAGTTGCCCGGATTGAGCGCGGCATCGGTCTGGATGACGTCGTCGATCAGTCTTCCGGTGACCGAACGCAGGCTGCGGCCGAGCGCACTCACTACGCCGGCCGTCACGGTGTGCTGAAAACCGTAGGGGTTGCCGATCGCGATCGCGAGCTGGCCCGCGCGCAGGCCGCGGGAGCTGCCGAGCGTCGCCGCGGGAAGCTGATGCCCGCCGATGCGGATCACCGCGACGTCGGTATCGGGGTCGTCGCCCACGAGGTCGGCGTCATGACTCGCGCCGTCGGCAAAGCTCACGCGGATCGGGCGTGCGCCGTGAACGACATGGCTGTTGGTGAGGATGAATCCGTCCGGGGTAAATACGAATCCCGATCCGCTGCCCCGGCGCGGCGCTTCGACTGCGCCCGGACGCGGAGCCTGGGCGACTTCGACGTGCACCACGGCCGGACCGACATGCTCGGACGCGGCGACCACGGCGTTCGAATACGCGTCGAGCAGGGCGTCGTCGCCTCCGCCGTGCGCCGAATAAGGCGAGCGCGGCGCACCTTCATCCAGGATAAAGCGGGGAATCGCGCCCATGACCCCCGAAACGTGGGGACGGGCGAGCGGAAATCAAGGATATCCGCGCAGCGCGCTGGTCTTCATCCCGATCAGGTGCAGCGAATCTCCCTGCGCCTGGTTGTAGCGGTGGCGCAGGATCACCGCGAGCATCGCCACCGCGACGAACGCCCCGAAGCCCACGATGATGGTGTTGATGTGAAAATCGGCCTTGATCATCGCCGAATAAATGGCGAGCATCAGGAGTATCGAAATGTTCTCGTTGAAATTCTGCACTGCGATCGAATGGCCTGCGGAGAGCAGCACGTAGCCGCGGTGCTGCAGCAGCGCATTCATCGGCACCACGAAAAAACCCGCCATGGCGCCGATCACGATCAGCAGGGTATAGACGATGGGCATGCTCGTCACGAAGATCATCGTGACGACCACGGTGCCCATCGCGATACCGGCAGGCAGCACGTCGAGCGCGTTCCTCAATGGGATGAAGCGTCCCGCAAGCACCGCGCCCAACGCGACGCCTACCGCCGTGATGCCCTGCAGTACGGCGCCCTTGTCGAGGGGAAGGCCGAGGTGTGCGGCGGCCCACTGGAGTACCAGGAACTGCAAGGTCGCCCCCGCGCCCCAGAACAGCGTGGTCACCGAGAGCGAGATCTGTCCCAGCTTGTCTTTCCAGAGGGTAGTGAAGCAAACGTAGAAATCCCGCATCAAGAGCAAGGGGTTGGTCTGCTGCTTGCCGTAACGCGCACCGGTTTCCGGAATGAACAGGTTGAATATGGCAGCAATAACGTAGATCCCCGAGATGATGATGATCGCGGCCTCAGCGGGGGTTTCGATGCCGGTGTCGATGTGCGGCACATCGATCGCGAGCAGCATCGAGGCGATGTGCGGACTGATCAGGGCTCCGCCGAGCACCGTTCCCAGGATGATCGAAGCGACGGTCAGTCCTTCGATCCAGCCGTTGGCGGCGACGAGTTTCTCCGGCGGCAGTAATTCGGTGAGGATGCCGTATTTCGCAGGGGAATAGGCCGCCGCGCCGAATCCCACCACGGTGTAAGC
>DATDGA010000250.1:0-8495 GCA_036522335.1 Burkholderiales bacterium | reverse complement strand
CGTATCGGCTGCTTCCGCTGTCGGCGCTGCCCGAAGTCGATTACCCCACGATCCAGGTCGTCACTTTCTATCCCGGTGCGAGCCCCGACGTAATGACCTCGTCGGTGACTGCGCCGCTCGAGCGCCAGTTCGGGCAGATGCCGGGACTAAAGCAGATGTCATCGACCAGTTCCGGCGGTGCGTCGGTGATCACGCTCCAGTTCAGCCTCGAGTTGACGCTCGACGTCGCCGAGCAAGAAGTGCAGGCGGCGATCAACGCGGGCTCCAATTTCCTGCCGTCGGACCTTCCCGCGCCGCCGGTATACAACAAGGTCAATCCGGCCGACGCGCCGATTCTCACTCTCGGCATCACTTCAAAGACAATGCTGCTGCCGGAGGTGCAGAACCTCGTCGACACGCGCCTCGCGCAGAAGATCTCGCAGCTCCCCGGCGTAGGGCTGGTGACGCTCTCGGGCGGCCAGCGGCCGGCGGTGCGCGTTCAAGTGAATCCCCGGGCGCTCGCTGCGAACGGCCTCAACCTCGAGGATGTGCGCACGGCGGTCGCCGCCTCCAACGTCAACCAGGCGAAGGGCAGCTTCGACGGACCGAGCCGGGCCTATACCATCGATGCCAACGACCAGCTGCGCTCGGCCGCCGAGTACCGCGCGGTGATCATCGCGTATCGAAACGATAAAAGCGGCAACGGCGCGCCGATTTTCTTGTCCGACGTCGCCGATGTGATCGAGGACGCGGAAAACGTCCGGCTCGCCGCGTGGATGAACCAGGTTCCTGCGGTGATCCTCAACATCCAGCGCCAGCCGGGGGCGAATGTGATCGAGGTGGTGGACCGCGTCAAGAAGTTGCTGCCGCAGTTGACCGCCTCGCTTCCCGCCGCTGTGGAGGTCGCGCTGCTCACCGACCGCACCGTCACCATACGTGCCTCGGTTGCCGACGTGCAGTTCGAGCTGATGCTCTCGGTGGTGCTGGTGGTGATGGTGATCTTCCTGTTTCTGCGCACCGCGGCCGGCACGATCATCCCGAGCATTGCGGTGCCGCTATCGCTCGTGGGCACTTTCGGCGTGATGTACCTGGCGGGATTCAGCATCAACAACCTGACGCTGATGGCGCTCACCATCGCCACCGGCTTCGTGGTCGACGACGCCATCGTGATGATCGAGAACATCTCCCGCTATATCGAAGGCACGGACGAGACGCCGCCGCTTCCTCCGTTGGAGGCGGCGCTGAAAGGCGCCGAGCAGATCGGCTTCACCATCATTTCGCTCACGTTCTCCCTGATCGCGGTTCTCATCCCGCTGCTGTTCATGGGCGACGTGGTCGGGCGCCTGTTCCGGGAATTCGCCATCACGCTTGCCGTCGCCATCCTGATCTCGGCGGTGGTGTCGCTCACGCTGACGCCGATGATGTGCGCGCGGCTGCTGCGCCGCAAGCCCGTATCCGAGCAAGGCGCGTTCTACCGCAAGACCGGAGAGTGGTTCGACGCCGTCATACGCCGTTACGGAAAAATGCTGAACTGGGTGCTCGACCGCCAGGCCGCGACGCTGTGGGTTGCGGTCGGCACGCTGGCGCTCACGGTCGTCCTTTACGTCGTCGTGCCGAAAGGATTTTTCCCGCTGCAGGACACCGGCCTGATCCAGGGCATTTCCGAGGCGCCGCAATCGATATCCTTTGCCGCGATGGCCGAGCGCCAGCAGGCGCTCGTCGGCGCGATCCTGAAGGACCCGGCGGTGGAGAGCGTGTCGGGATTCATCGGCGTCGACGGCGTGAACGCCACGCTCAACAGCGGCCGCGTCTTCATCAGCCTCAAGCCGAAATCGGAGCGAACCGCCGACATCGCCGAGGTGATCCGGCGGCTGCAAACGAGAATTTCGCGGCTCGAAGGGATCTCGCTCTACATGCAGCCGGTGCAGGACCTCACCATCGAAGACCGCGTGAGCCGCACCCAGTACCAGATGACGGCCGAGGACGCGGACCCGGGCGAGCTCTCGGTCTGGGTGCATCGCCTGGTCGAGCGGCTCGCGCAGTTGCCGCAGCTCGCCGATGTGACCAGCGACCTTCAGGACCAGGGCTTGCAGGCGTTCGTGGCGATCGACCGCGATACGGCGGGACGGCTCGGTATCACGCCCGCGGCGGTCGACACCGCGCTCTACAATGCTTTCGGGCAGCGCCTGATCTCGACCATCTTCACGCAGTCGAACCAGTACCGCGTGGTGCTGGAGGTGAAGCCCGAGTTTCGCGAGGGCCCGGAGGCGCTGAAGAACATCTACGTCGCCTCCACTTCCGGCGCGCAGGTTCCCTTGAGCGCGGTGGCCACGGTTACCGAGGCGCCGACATTGCTCGCGGTAAATCACCTCGGCCAGTTTCCCGCCGCGACCATCTCCTTCAATCTCGCGCCGGGCGCCTCGCTCGGTGACGCGGTGAGCGCGATCGAAACAGCGCAGCAGGAAATCGGCATGCCGCTCTCGGTGCAGACTGCCTTCCAGGGAGCTGCGCTCGCGTTCAGGGCGTCGCTCGCGAACGAGCTGCTGCTGATCCTCGCCGCGATCGTGACCATGTACATCGTGCTCGGTGTGCTGTACGAAAGCTACATCCACCCGATCACGATCCTCTCGACGCTGCCCTCGGCAGGGGTCGGCGCGCTGCTCGCGCTGCTCATGGCGCGCACCGATCTCGGCGTCATTTCCGTCATCGGCATCATCCTGCTGATCGGCATCGTGAAGAAGAACGCGATCATGATGATCGACTTCGCGCTGGATGCCGAGCGCAGGGAAGGAAAGAGCCCGCGCGAGGCCATCACTCAGGCTTGCCTGCTGCGCTTCCGGCCGATCATGATGACGACGATGGCGGCGCTCCTCAGCGCTCTGCCGCTCGCGCTCGGCACGGGCGTCGGCTCGGAGCTGCGCCACCCGCTCGGCATCACCATGGTCGGCGGCCTGATCTTGAGCCAGGCGCTCACGCTTTTCACCACGCCGGTGATCTATCTCTGGTTCGATCGCCTGGCGCGGCGCGTCGAAGGCGCGGGCACGAAAAGCCCGCGTGACAAGCCTCTCGAGGGCGAGCGGCAGTGAGCCTGTCTGAACCCTTCATCCGGCGCCCGGTTGCCACCACGCTGCTCACGTTTGGCATCACGCTCACCGGTGCAGTGGCTTTCGGCCTGCTGCCGGTATCGCCGCTGCCGCAGGTAGATATCCCGACGATCTCGGTGCAGGCGCAGCTGCCCGGGGCGAGCCCCGAAGTCATGGCTGCGACCGTCGCAACACCGCTCGAGCGGGCGCTCGGGCGCATCGCGGGCGTGAATGAAATCACCTCGTCGTCGTCGCTCGGAAATTCGCGCATTACATTGCAGTTCGACCTCAGCCGCGACATCGACGGTGCCGCGCGCGACGTGCAGGCCGCGATCAATGCCGCGCGCAGCCAGCTGCCGACGAGCCTGCCGCGCAATCCCACCTACCGCAAGGTCAACCCGGCGGATGCGCCGATCATGATCCTCGCGCTCACCTCCGACACCATGGACCGCGGTCAGATGTACGACGCGGCCTCCTCCATCCTCGCGCAGAAAATCTCGCAGGTGGACGGCGTCGGCCAGGTAACGGTGGGCGGGGCGTCGCTCCCCGCCGTGCGCGTGGAACTGAACCCCATGTCGCTCAACAAGTACGCGATCGGGCTGGACGAAGTGCGCGCCGTGCTCTCGGCGGCGAACGCGAACCGGCCCAAGGGCTCGGTCGAGGCGGGCGAGCGTCACTGGCAGATCCTGGCCGACGACCAGGCAAAGAAGGCGAGCCAATACATCCCCCTCATCGTGGCTTACCGCAACGGCGCGGCGGTTCGGCTCTCCGATGTCGCCGAGGTCGCCGACTCAGTGGAAGACCTGCGCAACGCCGGGATCGCGAACGGCAAGCCTTCGGTCCTGATCATCATCAACCGGCAGCCGAACGCAAACATCATCGAGACGGTCGAGCGCGTGCAGGAGCTCATGCCGCTGCTGCGGGCATCGATTTCGAGTGCGATCGATTTGAACGTGGTGCTCGAGCGCACCACGACCATCCGGGCATCGTTGCGCGAGGTCGAGCGCACGCTCGTGATCGCAATCGGCCTGGTGATCCTCGTCGTGTTCCTGTTCCTGCGCAAGGCGCGCGCGACCTTGATTCCGGCAGTCGCTGTTCCGGTATCGCTCGTCACCACTTTCGGGGTCATGTACCTTGCCGGTTTCAGCTTGAACAATCTCTCGCTCATGGCGCTCACCGTCGCCACCGGCTTCGTCGTCGACGACGCAATCGTCGTGCTCGAGAACGTCTCGCGCCACATCGAGAACGGGATGCCGCCGTTCCAGGCGGCGTTGAAGGGCGCGCGCGAGGTGAGCTTCACCGTGCTGTCCATGAGCATCTCGCTGATCGCCGTGTTCATCCCGATTCTTTTCATGGGCGGTATCGTAGGGCGCCTCTTCCGCGAATTCGCAATCACGCTCTCGGTCGCGATCCTCGTGTCGCTGCTCGTGTCGCTCACCACCACCCCGATGATGTGCGCGCGGCTGCTCAGGTCTGCCCACGAGCGCAAGCCGGGACGCCTGTTCCTCGCGAGCGAGCGAGCGTTCGCCTCGATGCTGCGCGGCTACGAGTCGAGCCTTGCCTGGGCGCTCGCGCATTCGCGCCTGATGATGCTCGTCCTCGTCGCCACCATCGGCCTCAACGTCTATCTGTACGTGAATATTCCCAAGGGTTTCTTCCCTCAGCAGGATGTCGGACGGATGATCGGTTCGATCCAGGCCGACCAGGGCATCTCGTTTCAGGCGATGCGCCAGAAACTCGCCGACTTCATCGGGATCGTCAGAAGCGACCCGGCGGTCGAGAACGTTGTCGGCTTCACCGGCGGCGGCCAGCGCAATTCCGGCTTCATGTTCATCACGCTCAAGCCCGTTAGAGAGCGCAGGGTTAGTGCCGACCAGGTGATCGCGCGGCTGCGGCCCAAGCTCGCGCAGGTGCCCGGCGCGAACCTGTTTCTCGTTCCGGTTCAGGATATCCGTAGCGGCGGGCGGCAGTCGAATGCGCAGTACCAGTTTACGCTGCAGGCAGACGAACTCGCCGAGCTGCGGCTGTGGGAACCGCGTGTGCGCCGTGCGCTCGCCGAGCTCACCGAGCTCGCAGACGTCAATACCGACCAGCAAGACCGCGGTCTGCAGACAACGCTCGTGATCGACCGCACGACCGCCGCGCGCATGGGCATCACGACAAAGATGATCGACCAGGCGCTGTACAACGCGTTCGGTCAGGCACAGGTCTCGACGATCTACTCGGCTCTCAACCAATACCACGTTGTGATGGAAGTCGCGCCGCAGTACTGGCAGAGCCCCGAGGCGCTGAACAACGTCTATCTGCTTTCGCCGACCCGGGGCCAGGTGCCGCTGTCGGCGATCGCGCGTTACGAACCGAGCACTGCGCCTCTCTCGGTCAACCACCAGAGCCAGTTTGTGGCCTCCACGATATCTTTCAACCTGCCGCCCGGCGTGACGCTCGGCGACGCGGTAAAAGTGGTCAACGACGCGATGACACGCATCGGCGTGCCGACCTCGGTCCGCGGAACTTTCCAGGGGACCGCGCGCGTTTTCCAAGCCTCGCTCGACAGCCAACCCTGGCTGATCCTTGCCGCGCTTGTGACCGTATACATCGTTCTGGGCGTCCTGTACGAGAGCTACGTGCATCCGATCACGATCCTCTCCACGCTGCCTTCGGCGGGCGTGGGCGCGCTCCTCGCGCTGAAGCTTTTCAGCACCGAATTCAGCATCATCGCGCTGATCGGGGTGATCCTGCTGATCGGAATCGTGAAGAAGAATGCGATCATGATGATCGACTTCGCCATCGAGGCCGAACGCAGCGAAGGCAAGAGCCCGGAGGCGGCGATATTCCAGGCGTGCCTTTTGCGCTTCCGCCCGATCATGATGACCACGATGGCGGCGATGCTGGGTGCCGTGCCGCTCGCGATCGGTTTCGGCGACGGCTCGGAATTCCGGCGGCCGCTCGGCATTTCGATTGTCGGCGGGCTCGCCGTCAGCCAACTGCTCACGCTTTACACCACGCCGGTCGTATACCTCTATCTCGATCGTTTCCGTCTATGGTGCCGTCGGGTGTGGCAGGGACATTCACGCGGCGCGGCGTTGGAGGCCGGATGAAACGCGGCGCCCTGATATTCGGACTCGCCGCCGCTGCGCTCTCCGGCTGCATGGTCGGACCGGACTACCAGCGGCCCGACGTCGAAACGCCGCCCGCCTTCAAGGAAGCCGGCGAATGGAAGTCGGCGCAGCCCGCCGACGAGGCGAGCCGCGGCAGGTGGTGGGAAGCGTTCGGGGACCCGCAGCTCAACGCCCTCGTGGAGCGCGTGCAGATCTCGAATCAAAACGTGTTAGTGGCCGAGGCGCAATACCGCCAGGCACGCGCGCTGGTCGCGGTCTCCCGATCGGCCCTGTTTCCAACGCTGAGCGCCGACGCTTCCGGCACGCGCAGCCGCTCGCCCACCGGCGCGGTCGGGGGCACGACCGCCGGTCGCGTCATCACCAACCGCTCCGCGAGCCTGGATGCGGCCTGGGAGCTGGATCTCTGGGGTGGCCTGCGGCGCGCGGCCGAGGCGAGCGCGGCGAGCGCGGAGGCGAGCGCGGCGAATCTCGCGGCGGCGCGGCTTTCCGCTCAGGCGGAACTCGTCTCCGACTATTTCCAGCTGCGGATGCTCGACACGCAGAAGCAGTTGCTGGACGAGGCCGCCGCCGCCTACCAGAAGTCGCTCGACCTGACGAAGAACCGCTACGCCGCCGGCGTCGCCGGGCGGGTGGACGTGGTCACGGCCGAGACGCAATTGCGCAGCACCCAGGCCGATGCCATCGACACCCGCGTGCAGCGCGCCCAGTTCGAGCATGCGATCGCGGTGCTGATCGGAAAACCGCCCGCTCAGTTCTCGATCGACGTCGTCCCGCTCGCCGTTTCGATGCCCCCCATTCCCGCGGGCCTGCCTTCTGCTCTGCTCGAGCGCCGTCCCGATATCGCGGCAGCCGAGCGCAGCGTCGCAGCCGCAAACGCCCGGATCGGTGTGGCGAAGGCCGCCTTCTTTCCGTCGCTCACGATATCCGGTTCGGATGGATTTCGCAGCTTAAGCGCCGCGCAGCTGTTCGCTTTGCCAAATCATTTCTGGTCCATCGGCCCGGCGCTTGCGCAGCCGCTCTTCGACGCCGGATTGCGAAGCGCACAGTCCGACCAGGCAATCGCGGCGTACGATGCGACCGTCGCTCAGTACCGCCAGACCGTGCTCGCCGGGTTCCAGGAGGTCGAGGACAACCTTGCCGCGCTGCGCATCCTGGCAGAAGAAGCGAAGGTGCAGGATGAGGCGGTGCGCGCCGCGCGCGAATCGGTGGCGCTCACGCTCAACCAGTACAAGGCCGGGACCGTGAGCTACCTCAACGTGGTCATCGTGCAGGCCGCGCAACTGAACAACGAGCGCGCCGCAGTAAGCATTCTCGGCAGGCACCTGGTCGCGGCCGCGACGCTGGTGAAGGCCCTGGGAGGAGGGTGGAGCGCGGCGGAGATTACTGCGGACAGTCGGTGACTCTTCCTACCCGTTTGCCGGTCCGCCCGTAGTCCAGCGCGCGGCCGTCATTTCGATACGACGTTCGCACCGGCCGCTCCCACCGCGATATACATGGCGGGCGCACGGGCCACGGCCGTGAGATCGTCCAGACCCGCCGAGGACAACGACCAAGTCAACCCGTCATCGCTGTACGCGACGTTCCCGCCTCGCCCAACGGCGACGAAACGGGCGCCGAATACGACGCCAAGCAGATCCTGCGTCAGCGGCGGGGCGACCGCAGTCCAGTCCGCTCCAGTGGAACTGGTCAGAATCGTGCCTGCATCGCCGACAACGACGTAGAAAGGGCCGGCTGAAATCGTGCCGATGCCGAAGGCGGCGCCGCGAAGCGCGTTGGGCATGGCCGGGATCGAATTCGGGAGGGCCCAATTGAGAGCATCGGTGCTTGTCAGCAGCGTCCCGTTCGCCCCGGTCGCGATGAAAGTGCCTGTGGCAACGACATAGGAGACGCTGAACAAGTCGTTCGGCGTGGGGGGAGGGGTCACCGGAGTCCAGGTAACGAGATTGTCCGTGCTGGTGAATATGTTTCCGGCGGCACCCACTGCCACGTATACCAAAGCCCCTGCCGAGACTCCGAGAGCAATCCCGTTCATCCTCGCGCCATTGGCTGCAATGGAAGGGGCCGGGGGCGTGGCGGACGTGGAGGTCCACGTAATGCTGTCACCGCTTCTTAATACCGAGCCGTCGGCACCGAGCGCAACGAACTGGCCGGTGTAGATTACCGAAGTGACATCGCTTGCGAATCCGGCGGGAATCGACGGCGATGCCGCTTGTGTCCACGCAGTTACGCCCGGGGGATTCACGCTGGTGTAGTTGTAGTTACCCGAGAAAATGCTTCCCGAGTCGCCGACGGCGACGAGTCTGGCCGTGCTGAT
>DATDGA010000249.1:0-1649 GCA_036522335.1 Burkholderiales bacterium | reverse complement strand
ATTCAACGCGGACAGGATCAAGCAGGAGGACCTGGCCTCGGCGGGCAGCGCGCCGGACACCGAGGACTAGAGTTCAAGGCGGGGCGCTGTTCGCGGCAAGCAGCCGCGCGAAGTCGCGCAGTTCGTTCCGGTTTAGGTCGGACACCAGCCAGAAGTTCATGCCGCCGCGAGCGAAGCTCTCGACGTTGAAGCCGTTGAGCGTCAGTGTCTGCTCCGCTTTCTGCGCCGGCCCGGGCCAGACGAATGCGTCGATAACGTGCTGGCGGCGCTGGTAGACGAGCACCGCGACGTGTTGCCCGTCGACGTAATCCTGTCTGCCGCCCCGCAGCTCGAATCCCTGCGCCGAGAAGTCTGCGACCGGCGGCGAAAAAGCGAGCCGCGCGCTCAGCCAGGGCTTCACCGTGTGCTGGTCCGAGGATGCGACGTCGAACAGGCGGTTGCCGAGCGTCGCGCGCACGTGGCTCGCGAGCACCTCCCGCGCGATGCGCTCGTCTTCGCCCGGCCGCAGGCTCAGGATCGTGGCTCCACAGGTGAGGAGCGCGACCGCAGCGAACGCCGCCGCCGGTTTGAGCCATCCCGGCCAGCCGGCGCGCCGCGGCGTTCCTTCAGGCGCCGCCGGCACCGACGCTCGCAGGCGCGCGGCGAGCGAAGCGGGCGCGGGGTGGTAGTCCGCGCGATCGCGGATGACCGCCGACATCTCGCGCAGCCGCTCGCATGCAGCGCGCGCCGCCGGATTCCCGGCGAGATGAGCCTCGAGCTCGAGGTTCTTCGCGGCGTCGAGCTCGCCGTCCACGTAGGCATGCAACAGTCTCGCGGCTTCCTCGCGCGTCATCTGTGCACCTGCGAAGCGTTGGAAATGGTCTGCAGGGATTCGGCCAGCAGCCGCCGCCCCCGCGCAAGCCGCGACATCACCGTGCCGATCGGCACATCGGTGATGCGCGCGATGTCCTTATAGGAGAGGTCTTCGAGCTCCCTCAGGATCAATGCCTCGCGGAATTGCGCGGACAGCGCGGAGAGCGCCTCGTTCAGCATGCGCCGGTCGCACTGGCGCAGGGCGAGCGCTTCGGGACTGCTCTCATCGACCAGATGAAGCTCGACGGTGCGGTCGTCGAAACCGGCGAGCTCCGCGGGCCGGTTCACCTGCAGCCAGGTGAAGCAGGAATTGCGCACGATGGCGAGCAGCCACGGCTTCGCCTCGCCGCGCAGGCCGTCGAGGAAGCGAAAGGCGCGCAGCATCGCTTCCTGCACCACGTCCTGGGCGTCGTGATCGTTGCGCGTCAACCAGCGCGCAAGGTTGAATGCTGCGTCGAGGTGCGGCAGCACCAGATGCTCGAATCGCTGCTTGCGTTCGCTCATGGGACCCATGATAGCGCGGGCCTCATGCCGTGACGCGGATTTTCCCCGACATATCCTCGTGGAACTCGCCGCAGAAGTTGTCGCACACGAATTCGAAGCTGCCGACGCGGTCCGGCGTGAGGCGCAGCCGCGCGACCTCGCCCGGAACGATGTCGGTGCGCAGCTTGAGATCGGGCAGGCTGAAGCCCATCAGGACGTCGGCGGTGGTGAGCTCGAGCACCACCGGGTCGCCTTTCTTCAGCTCGATGTCGTTCGGCGAAAACTCGAATTTTCGAGCCGTGACCCGGATCACC
>DATDGA010000248.1:0-3851 GCA_036522335.1 Burkholderiales bacterium | reverse complement strand
GTAGCCGGCCACGTGGTGCGCCGCGTTGAGGGCGTGACAGGCGAGCACGGCGTTCGACTTCGCCGCGTTCAGAGTTCCGTAGGTCTCGTAGACGAGGTCGTACGAATTCAGAACCGCTCCGCTGCGAAAGCGGAGCGGTTCGGTAAAGCTCAGCACTTGCGGCTTGACCGCACCGACCGAACGCGGTTCTACGTGGTTTCTCGGCGCCATGAAATAAAAACCCGCTTAGCCTTCCTTCAAAACGCCGTCACGGGTTCTTGTGACGGCTCCCGATTCAGGGGAGCACGAGGGGATGTGTCCCCTCGTATCGTTCATCAGTTGCTAAACGGGTCGCCCTCGCTTTAGCAATATTTGTTTTACGCCCGGTTACGACCCGGCGGCGCCTGCAAGCTGATGATGATCAAATCGGCGCGAAGCTGGAACTTACCTCAGCGCAGCGGCGGCGTCAATTTTTTGAAGACCTCCTCAATCGGCGCTGCTGCCAGCGTTCGCGCCGCACGCGCTTGCGGCCCATTTTCTGCCGATGCAATTCGATCAGGTGCTCGCGCATTTTGGTGAGGGCAAAATCGCGCACGTCGGCCGGCATCTGTACCGACTCCTGCTCGAAGAGCGGCACGACGGTTCCCGAGTCGAACTTTCCATCGCGCACCAGGATGGGCGCCTGTATGCCCCCGGTGTCCACGCCGTCGTGATAGAAGCCCTCGGATACGGACCAAACCAGGGCGCGCTCGTTGAGTTCCACGTCGTAGCAGAGCTGGAACCTGACGAAATCCCCATCGCCGTTCTGCCAGATGAACAGATCGAAGTAGTCGCTTTCGAACCAACGGCGTTTGAACCCCGGGTCTTTCTGCTCGACGATCAGAACTTCCCGCAGCAGCGATCGTTCGGCACTCACGGACGCGGGCTCACTCAGGCGTTGAGCTTGGCGAGCAAGGCGCGCGCCTTTGCCGGATCGTGCGCACGGTAGACGCGCGCGGCCGCCTCTTCGACTTCCCGGACCCGGGTGCGCAGGACCTGCTGCTTGATCGCGAGCAGCTGCGCCGGATGCATCGAAAACTCCCGCAGGCCGAAGCCGAGCAGAAGTCGCGTCATCGCCGTATCGCCCGCCATTTCTCCGCATACCGCGACCGGGGTCTTGGCGCGTTTCGCGCTGCGGATGGTCTGCGCCACCAGTTGCAGCACCGCCGGGTGCAGCGGATCGTAGAGATGGGCCACCGTATCGTCGGTGCGGTCGATCGCGAGCGTGTATTGGATCAGGTCGTTGGTGCCGATCGACAGGAAATCCAGCTTGCTGACGAAATACTTCAGCGACAGGGCCGCGGCCGGCACCTCGATCATGCCGCCGACCTGGATGCGCCGGTCGTAGGAGATCTTGTGGTCGTCGAGCGTTTCCTTCGCCTGCCGCACTGCGGCTAGCGCCTGTTCGATTTCGTGAGCATGGGCGAGCATCGGAATCAGCAGGCGTATCTTTCCGTAGCGCGAGGCGCGCAGGATCGCGCGGAGCTGGGTCAGGAACATCTGCGGCTCGGCGAGGCAGAAACGGATCGCGCGAAGGCCGAGCGCCGGGTTGGGGCCTCCACGGTCGGCGCCGTTGATGCTCTTGTCGGCCCCGAGATCGAGCGTCCTGATCGTGACCGGGCGGCCGTGCATGGCGTCGGCGACTTCGCGGTAAGCCTCGAACTGCTCGTCCTCCGAAGGCAGGTCGTCCCGGTTGAGAAACAGGAACTCGCTGCGGAAAAGGCCGATCCCCGAAGCGCCCGCTTCGTTGGCTTCTTCCACGTCCTGCGGCAGCTCGATATTGGCCTGCAGCTCGACCGCAACGCCGTCCATCGTGGCCGAGCGCGAGCTGCGCAGGCGCTTCAGCTTGTGCCGCTCCGCTTCGATCTCGCCCTGCCGGCGCCGGTATTCCTCGAGCACCTGCGCGCCGGGATTGACGATCAGCACGCCTTCGCGGCCATCGACGATCACGAGCTCCGCCTCACGGATCATGCTGCGCGCGTGGTGCAGGCCGACGATCGCGGGAATGTTGAGGCTGCGCGCCACGATGGCGGTGTGCGAGGTCACGCCGCCCAGGTCGGTGACGAAACCCGCGTACTGATGCTGCTTGAAGAGAATCGTGTCCGCGGGCGACAAATCGTGCGCGACCACGATCACGTCTTCCTCGTGAGAGGGAACGGCCGGCGCGTGACCGGTGCCGAGCATCGCCTTGAGCACCCGCTCGACGACCTGGACGATGTCGTGCTTGCGTTCGCGAAGATAGGGGTCTTCGATTTCCTCGAATTGCGCCGTGAGGTATGCCATCTGCTGCACCAGCGCCCATTCGGCGTTGCAGCCCCGACTGCGGATGAGATCGCGCGGAATCGCGGATAGATGGGCGTCGTTGAGCAGCATCGCGTGCAGGCTGAGAATCGCCTTGATCTCGGCCGGCGCCGCCGCGGGCACGCTCGCCTGCAGGGCGGCGAGCTCGCTCCGGACCTGCGCGATGGCCCGGTCGAAGCGCTCGAGCTCGGCGTCGATTTCCGACGGGGCGATGTCGTAGTGGGCGACTTCCAGGCGCGCGCTCGAAACGAGGTGCGCGTGGCCGATCGCGATTCCGCCGGCGACCCCGGCTCCGTGCAGGGTGAAGCTCGCCGCGACGCCTGAGAGGTTGTCGGACGGTTTCATGCGGCCCTCATTCCCCTTCCCCGAAGCGCTCGGCGATCAGACGCACGACCGCAGCGAGCGCCGCGTCCGCATCCTCGCCGTCGGTCTCGATGGCGACGCGACTGCCCTTGCCCGCGGCGAGCATCATCACGCCCATGATGCTCTTTGCGTTGACGCGCCGGCCGTTGCGCGACAGCCAGACCTCCGAGGCGAAGCCCGCCGCCACCTGCGTGAGCTTGGCCGCGGCGCGCGCGTGCAGTCCCAGCTTGTTCACGATCTCAGCTTCGGCTTGCGGCATTGCAGGCATCCGTGTTCAGGTGCACCACGCCCTCGCAGCCGCCGCTGACCGCCTTGTCGACGACGTCGGGAAGCGGCTCGTCGCGGTAGGTGAGCGCTCGGATCAGCATCGGGAGGCTCGCGCCCGAAACACCTTCTACCTTGCCTCGCTTGAGCAGGCGCGTGGCGATGTTCGACGGCGTTGCTCCGAAAATATCGGTGAGCACCAGCACACCCTGCCCGCTGTCGAGCTGTCGCACCAGATCCTGGGCCTGGGGCAGGATCGCGTCGGGATCGTCGTGGATCGTCACGCCCACCTGGCGCACGTTCAACGGACGCTTGCCCAGCACGTGGCTGGCGCCGTGGATGAGCGCCTCGCCGAACGCGCCGTGCGAAATGATCAGAATTCCAACCATGAAAGTCCTTCTTGCCGGGCGCGTGTGAGGGTCACTCGCGCGCCGAAAACCCTATTTTGCCGAAAACAACCGCTGACTTCACCCCTGACAGGCTGCCTCGAGCGCATCGAGAAACATTCCAGCGACGTTGAAGCCGGTCTGCTGGGTGATCTCCTGGAAGCAGGTGGGGCTGGTGACGTTGATCTCCGTGAGCCAGTCCCCGATGACGTCGAGGCCGACGAGAAGCAGGCCGCGGTCTGCGAGTCGCGGCCCGAGCGCGTTGGCGATCTCCAGATCGCGCTTGGAAAGCGCCCGGGCGACGCCGATGCCGCCTGCGGCGAGGTTGCCGCGCGTCTCTCCCGGCTTCGGGATGCGCGCGAGGCAATGCGGCACCGGTTTGCCTGCGATGAGGAGTATGCGCTTGTCGCCGTCGCGGATCTCCGGAATGTAGCGCTGCGCCATGATCGATGTTCCGCCGTCGGCGGTGAGCGTCTCGATGATCACATTGCGGTTGGGGTCGCTGTCGGTGACGCGGAA
>DATDGA010000247.1:0-3069 GCA_036522335.1 Burkholderiales bacterium | reverse complement strand
TCGCGCTCGGCTTCGGCCTGGCGCGCGATGGCGCGCACCATGGTCTCGTTCAGGTCCACGTCCTTGATCTCGACGTTCGAGACCTTGATGCCCCAGGCCTCGGTCTGGGCGTCGAGGGTCTTCTGGAGGTCGAGGTTGAGCTGCTCGCGCTCGGCGAGCAGCGCGTCGAGCTCATGCTTGCCGAGCACCGCGCGCAGCGTCGTCTGCGCCAGCAGGTTTGTGGCGGTGAGGAAGTCCGCCACCTGGATCACCGCCTTCTGCGGATCGATGACGCGGAAATATACCACCGCGTTCACCTTGACCGAGACGTTGTCGCGCGTGATCACGTCCTGCGGCGGCACGTCGAGCACCACGGTGCGCAGGTCCATCTTCACCATCTGCTGGATCACCGGGATGAGGATGAACAGTCCAGGTCCCTTCACCGCCCAGAAGCGGCCCAGCTGGAACACCACGCCGCGCTCGTACTCGCGCAGGATGCGCAGCGACCAAACGAGCAGGATGACGACGACCAGCAGCGCGCCGGAACCGAAACTGAACATGATTGATCCTCCGTTCATGAGAGACGTGTCAGGGCTCGGGCACGACCTCGAGCAGCAAGCCGTGCATTGCGACGACGCGCACGCGCTGGCCCGCCTTCAGCGGCGCGCTGCTGCGAATGCGCCAGGTTTCGCCGTGGACCCGCGCCCAGCCTTCCCGCTCGAAGTCCTCCAGAGCCTGACCGGTGATGCCGATCAGCTCCTCGTGCCCGCTCACGACCGGCCGCCGGTGCGCTTTCAGGGCCATGCCGACGACCAGGAACAGGAACGCGGCGCCGGCCGCCGCGATCCCGAGCGCCAGCGACACCGGGACGCCGTAGCCTGGAATATCCGTGTCGATCAGGATCACCGAGCCGATCACGAAAGCGATCGCCCCGCCGATTCCGAGCGACCCGTATGCGGGGAAAAAGAGTTCGCCCACCACGAAAGCGATGCCCACCAGCATGAGCGCGAGGCCGGCATAGTTGACCGGGAGCAGGTGGAACGCATACAGCGCAATGAGGATGCAGATCGCTCCGACCACGCCGGGAAACACCATGCCGGGGTTGGAGAACTCGAATATCACCGCGTAGATCCCGACGAGGATCAGGATGTAGGCGATGCTCGGATCGGTGATGACCGACAGAAACCGCGTGCGCCAATCGGGTTCGAAGGCGGTCGCGATGACGCCGGAGGTTTCGAGAACGCGCTCTTTTCCCTGCGCTTCGAGCTTGCGGCCGTCGAGCCGCTTCATGAGCTGCGGCACATCTTCGGCGACGAGGTCGATGACTTTCATCTTGAGCGCCTCCGCCGCCGGGAGACTCACGGCCTCGCGCACCGCGCGCTCCGCCCAGTCCGCGTTGCGCCCGCGCATCTGGGCGAGGCTGCGGATATAGGCCGAAGCATCGTTCACCTGCTTGCGGGTCATGGCGTTGGACGAGTCCGCGGCGTCGTGTTTCGCGGCCTTGCCGCTTCCGCTCTTCTGCCCCTCGCCGCCCTCTGAGTCCTTGCCGCCGCCGGGTGCCCCGATCGCCACCGGCGTCGCCGCGCCAAGATTGGTCGCCGGCGCCATTGCAGCGATGTGGCTCGCGTAGAGAATATAGGTCCCGGCGCTAGCCGCGCGCGCCCCGCCCGGCGCGACAAAAGTCGCAACCGGCACGGGCGATGCGAGAATGTCCTTGATGATCGCGCGCATCGAAGTATCGAGGCCGCCCGGCGTGTCCATCTGAATCACCAACAACTGCGCACCCTGCTTGTCTGCGTACTCTATGCCTCGATGCACGTAGTCCGCGATCGCCGGCCCGATCGCGCCGTTGACCGTCAGCAGGACGACCGGCGCCGCAGAATGGGCCCACAGAGGCCACAGTGCGCCTAGCGCAAACAAGATCCTAATCCAGCGCAAGATTTGTCCCAGTGTTCTGCCGCGCGATGAGCCGGCGCTCTAAGTGTAGTCCATACGACGGGTCCGTAGCGCCGCTCCATCGCGCGTGTCGGGCTTTATCAGGACTTGCGCGTTGCAACACGAAACAGCATGCGTCCCTACTGGACTTCCCCCGGGCTTCGCAGTAACTTCGGCAAAACGCCAACAAAGCAGATTCGATCATCCGCCCGAGGAGATTCCCATGAGCATGCTAAGCCCCGAAGAACTGGAACGCCTGTCATCCGCCGAATCGCTGTTTCCCTCGCCGATCCCGGTGCAGTCGGTGTCGAGCGACGAGTTCATGGCCGGACCCCAGACCCGCAAGCAGCGCGAGTTCGAGGCACGCGTCAAGGAGATGGGTGCGCAGATGGCGAAACGCCTGGGCATGAGCCGCCGGCGCTTCTTCCAGACCGCTTCGGGGATGGCAGCGGCGTTCCTCGCGATGAACGACACCTACGGCCCGATCTTCGGCGTGTCGAAGGCCGAGGCGGCCGAGCCGGACAAGGCGAACGAGCGCGCGAAGAAGCTCTCCGGCCAGTTCATCATGGACATGCACACCCACTTCCTGCGCCCGGGCACGCGGATCATGACCTTCGTGAACCAGAGAAAGGCTGTGGGCAAGGCCGGCTGGAATCCCACTCTGCAGGGGAAGGAACAGACGATCGACGATCTGATGTTCGCCAACTACCTGAAGGAGATCTATCTCGACAGCGATACCAAGGTCGCGTGCATCTCGGGCGCGCCGTCGGAGGTGCCCGAGGACTGGTTCCTCACCAACGAGATGAAAGCGCAGGCGCGCGCCGACGTGAACGGCCTGGCGAAGAGCCGGCGCATGCTCGCGCACGCAATCTTCACCCCCGGCTACGACGGCTGGATGGAGCAGATCGACCACGCGCTGAAGGACCTGAAGCCCGATTCGATGAAGGGCTACACCATCGGCGACAACACCAACAAGAACCTCTCGAAGCACCCGTGGCGCCTGGACGACGAGAAGCTCGTGTACCCGGCGTACGAGAAGTTCCTCAAGGCCGGGCTGAAGAACGTGTGCGTCCACAAGGGGCTGTTCCCGCCGTCGGTCGAGAAGCAGTTCCCGCATCTGCGCGAATACTCGGACGTGCGCGACGTCGGCAAGGC
>DATDGA010000246.1:0-2296 GCA_036522335.1 Burkholderiales bacterium | reverse complement strand
GTATGAGATTATCCGCCCCGTCTTGTTATTTGGCATGAGTCCCAAAGAGCGTGCGGAAGAAACTGGCATGTCGAAAAGCTCAATCTACGTCAAGGCGAACCTCTTTTCGGGAGTGGCTCGACCAGGTCGGCATGGCGTACACCTGCTCCTGGTTCATGGACGGTACCAAGACGCTGGAAGAAGCGCAGATCAGCAAGATGGACCACGTTTGCAGGAAGGTGCTGCTCAAGGCCGGGGATACATTCGCCGACATCGGCAGCGGCTGGGGGAACCTGCTCTTCTACGCCTGGGAGAAGTACGGCGCGTACGGCACGGGCATCAACGCGACCACCGAACAGGTGCGCGAGACGCGCGAGGAGATCAAGCGACGCGGCCTGGAAGGCAAGGTCGAGGTCCTGGAGCGCGACTTCCGCGAGGTGCCGCGCCAGTTCGACAAGCTGCTCTCGATCGGCACGCTCGAGCACGCCGGGCGCGACCAGCTCGGCGAGGTGATCCAGGCGCACGCCGACTACCTGAAACCGGGCGGACTCGGCGTGATCCATTTCATCGGCCACGTCGGCGTTCGCGACACCGAATTCTGGATACGCAAGTACATCTTTCCCGGCGGCTGGATCCCGAGCCTCGCCGAGGCGATCGACTGGTGCGAGCGTTGCGGACTCGAGGTGGTGGACATCGAGAATCTGCGCCGCAATTACGCGCTGACGCTGGATGACTGGGCGCAGCGCTTCGACCGCAACTGGGACAAGATCCACCAGCTCGATCCAAAACGGTTCGACGAAAGATTCCGGCGCATCTGGCGCACCTATCTCTGGTCCTGCGCGGAGATGTTCCGCTCCCCGAACGGCAAGACGCACCTCTTCCAGATCGTGGTGAGCAAGGGAAACATCGGCGACAACTATCCGATGAGCCGGGCTTTCCTGTACCGGTGAGCGGCTACGAGGACAAGCTCGCGCGGCTTCGCGCCCAACTGAGCGGCGGCCCGGACGGAATCGGCCTGGCGAAGGGCACGTCCAATCTGTTCCGCGACCGCGAGCGGCAGGCCCGCCCGCGCGTCGACCTCTCCGGCTTCGACGAAGTGGTCCGCGTCGACGTTGCGGGCGGCAAGGTCGAGGCCGAAGGGATGACGACCTACGCCGATCTGGTGGACGCGACGCTCGCGCACGGCCTCATGCCCTGCGTCGTCCCCCAGTTGAAATCGATCACGCTGGGAGGCGCCGCGGCGGGCGTAGGCATCGAAGCCTCCTCGTTCAAGTACGGCCTGGTGCACGACACGCTGCTCGGGCTTGATGTCCTGCTCGCCGACGGCAGCATCGTCACCTGCACGCCCGGGAACGAGCACCGCGACCTCTTCTTCGGCTTCCCGAACTCCTATGGCACGCTCGGCTACGCGCTCAAGGTCACTGCGCGCACCGTGCCGGTGAAGCCCTTCGTGCGCATCGAGCACGTCCGGCACAGCGACCCCGCGCGCTATTTCGAGGACCTCGGGGCGCGCTGCCGGGCGAAGGACGCCGATTTCATCGACGGGACCGTGTTTTCGGGTGGGGAAATGTACATCACCCTCGGCCGCTTCGCGGACACCGCCCCGCACACCAGCGACTACACCTTCGAGCATATCTACTACCGCTCGATCCGCGAGAAGCAGACCGACTGGCTCGCCACAAAGGATTTCATCTGGCGCTGGGACACCGACTGGTTCTGGTGCTCGAAGAACCTGTTCGCGCAGAACCCGCTGGTCCGCAAACTCATGGGGCGCGAGCGCCTGAACTCGACGACTTACGCGAAGGTGATGCGCTGGAACAGCAAGTGGGGTTTCACCCGCGCCTTCTCCCGCCTCACCGGAAAAACCCCGGAGTCGGTCATCCAGGACGTGGATATTCCCATCGCCCGCGCGCCGGAGTTCCTCGATTTCTTTCTCAAGGAAGTCGGCATCCTGCCGGTGTGGATCTGTCCCATCGGCGGCGACGACGCCGATGCCCGGTTCCCGCTCTATCCGGTCGATCCCAAGGTCCTCTACGTGAACTTCGGGTTCTGGGACGTGGTACAGGATACGGTGCGACGCGAGCCGGGCCACACCAACCGCAAGATCGAGCGCAAGGTCGCCGAGTTGGGTGGCGTGAAGTCGCTCTACTCCGATTCCTACTACCCGGAGGACGACTTCTGGCGCCTCTACAACAAACCCGCCTACGACGCGCTGAAGGCACGCTACGACCCGCAAGGAAAATTCAGGAACCTTTACCAGAAGTGCGTCCTGCGGCACTGACTCCGGTCGCGGAGACTCGCGCATGAGCTGCTGTCA
>DATDGA010000245.1:0-3340 GCA_036522335.1 Burkholderiales bacterium | reverse complement strand
GCCGATCCAGTTCGCCTGCATGGTCTTCACGCGCTCGGGCCAGCCGGAGAGCGTATCGAGCGCGGCGAGCAGCTCCTCGGCGTATTTCGTGATCGCCATGTAGTACATCGGGATCTCGCGCTTCTCGACGAGCGCTCCGGTGCGCCAGCCGCGGCCGTCGATCACCTGCTCGTTGGCGAGCACCGTCTGGTCCACCGGGTCCCAGTTAACCGTGCCGGTTTTCTTGTAGACGAGGCCTTTCTCCAGCATGCGCAGGAACAGCCACTGGTTCCAGCGGTAGTAGTCGGGAGAGCAGGTGGCGAGTTCGCGGTTCCAGTCGATGGCGAAGCCGAGCGACTGGAGCTGCTTTTTCATGTACGCGATGTTCGAATAAGTCCACTTCGCCGGCGGTACGCCGTTCGCCATCGCGGCGTTTTCCGCCGGCAGTCCGAACGCGTCCCAGCCCATCGGCTGAAGGACGTTCGCGCCCCGCATCCGGTGGAAGCGCGTCATGACGTCGCCGATGGTGTAGTTGCGCACGTGCCCCATGTGCAGCTTGCCCGAAGGGTAGGGGAACATCGACAGACAATAGAACTTCGGTCGGCGGTCTTTGCCGGGCGTCTGTTCGGTCGCGCGGAACGATCCGGTCTTTTCCCAGTGCTCCTGCGCTTCGCGCTCGATGATTTCCGGATGGTACTGGGGCTGCATGAACGGTGTTCTGGAGAAAAAACGAATTATAACCGCGGGTCGGCGGCCGGCCGTCGGATATCCACTGTCGCTCCCGGCGCGTGCGGTAAAATCGCGCATTCGCGGACGCCTGCAATGCTCAATCTTCTCGAGAACCTCAACCCGGAGCAGCTCGCCGCAGTCACGCTTCCCGATCAGTCGGCGCTGATTCTGGCGGGCGCCGGCTCGGGGAAGACGCGCGTTCTCACGACGCGCATCGCCTGGCTGATCCAAACCGGCAACGTGAGCCCGAACGGCATTCTCGCGGTCACCTTTACCAACAAGGCCGCAAAGGAGATGCTCACCCGCATCTCGGCGATGCTGCCGATCAACACGCGCGGCATGTGGGTCGGCACCTTTCACGGCCTGTGCAACCGTTTCCTGCGCACGCACTACCGCGACGCCGGACTCCCTCAGCTTTTTCAGATCCTCGACTCTCAGGACCAACACGCGGCGGTGAAGCGCGTGCTGAAGGCGCTCAACGTCGACGAGGACCGGTTTCCGGCGCGGGAAGCGCAGTACTTCATCAGCGCGGCCAAAGAGGAGGGCAGGCGCGCGCGGGAGGTCGAGGTCGGCGACGAAATCACCCGCCGCTTTGCCGAGATCTACGCAGCGTACGACGAGCAGTGCCAGCGCGAAGGCGTGGTCGATTTTTCAGAGCTGCTGCTGCGGACCTTCGAGGTCCTGTCAAAGAACGAAGTGCTGCGCGAGCACTATCGGAGCCGCTTCCGGCACATCCTGGTCGACGAATTCCAGGATACCAATCGCCTGCAATACCGGTGGCTGAAGCTCCTCGCGGGTCCGAAGACGATCATGTTCGCCGTCGGCGACGACGATCAGTCCATATACCGGTTTCGCGGAGCGCATGTCGGCAACATGGCGGAATTCGAGCGCGACTTCCATGTTGAGAACGTGATTCGCCTCGAGCAGAACTACCGCTCGCACGGGTACATCCTCGCCGCGGCCAATGCGCTCATCGCCCACAACCGCAAGCGCCTCGGCAAGAACCTGTGGACGTCCGCCGGGCACGGCGAGCCGGTACGCGTCAATGAATCACAGAGCGACGGCTACGAAGCAAACTGGCTCACCGAGGAAGTGCAGTCGCTGAAGCGCGAAGGACTGCGTCTCGCGGACATCGCGGTGTTGTACCGCTCCAACGCCCAGTCGCGCATCATCGAGCACGCGCTTTTCTCGAACGGCATTTCGTATCGCGTCTATGGAGGCTTGCGCTTTTTCGAGCGCATGGAAATCAAGCACGCGCTCGCCTACCTGAGGCTCGTCGCCAATGCGGACGACGACGGGGCGTTCCTGCGGGTGGTCAATTTTCCGGTGCGCGGGATCGGCGCTCGCTCGCTCGAAGCCCTGCAGGACGCAGCGAAGGCGGGCGGAGCCAGCCTCTACAAGGCGGCATCAGGGCTTTCCGGAAAGAGCGGCACCGCAGTTGCCGCTTTCGTGCGCTTGGTCGACGCCCTCAAGGCGGAAACTCAGGGGCTGCCTTTGCCCGAGACGGTCGAAGTGATGCTAGAGAGGAGCGGCCTCGTCGCTCACTACAAGGCCGAAAGAGACGGTGCAGACCGAGTCGAGAACCTGAACGAGCTGGTGAATGCCGCCGCCGCATTCATCAACGAGGAAGAAGAACACGATCTTTCGGCTTTCCTCGCGCACGCCTCACTCGAATCGGGCGAGAATCAGGCGGCCGAGGGAACGGACGCGCTGCAGTTGATGACGGTGCACTCGGCAAAGGGCCTGGAGTTCACCGCGGTATTCATAACGGGTCTGGAGGAAGGGCTCTTTCCGCACGAGCAGAGCGTGCTCGAGGACGACGGTCTGGAGGAGGAGAGAAGGCTCATGTACGTCGCCATTACCCGGGCGCGGAAGCGGCTCTATCTCTCCTACGCGCAGACGCGCATGCTGCACGGGCAGACGCGCTACAACGTCGCCTCCCGCTTCCTCGACGAACTCCCCGCAGAAGTCGTGAAGCGCCTCACGCCGCGATCGGGACACGTCAAGTTCGACGAGCTGGCGTGGCCATCCGAGCCCGCAAAGAACTACAAGGCCAAACCGGCCGGCCATGGCTTTCGCATCGGCCAGTCGGTGCAGCATCCGAAGTTCGGCCAGGGCGTGATCGTCAACGCGGAAGGATCTGGCGCCGATGCGCGCCTGCAGGTCAACTTCGGCAGGCAGGGGATGAAGTGGCTCGCGCTGGAATACGCCAAGCTGACGGCCGCGTAGCGGCCGTCATCCTGAGCGAAGCGAAGGATCTCCGGACCGCGGCTTTCGGACTTACAGACTGCTTTTTCAGGGCTTGTCGAACAGCGGCAGCTGGCTGGCGCCGACGAGCACCGCTTGCTCTACCGCGCGTTTGGCTTCCTCGAGCGTCGCGGCCTCGCCGGCATGTTCGCCCGCCTGCCAGCGATAGACGCCGTCCCAATCGTCTTTCGGACCGAGCTTGACGACCCCCAGCCGTTCCTTCGCCGCCCAATAACCGTGAGACAGGTAGCCGCGTTCCCAGAACGCCTGCTTGGCCTTTTTCTTCGAGGGTTTCGGCATCGCTCCTCCCGATTCGGCATTCTACTCACGCTGAGGACACGCCGGAAAGAGCAAGGCGCGGCGCGCTACCACAGTGCGCCGACCG
>DATDGA010000244.1:0-12632 GCA_036522335.1 Burkholderiales bacterium | reverse complement strand
TCGACTTCGCCAAGCTCAAGGTTCCCGTGCTGTTCGTCCATCATGCCGAGGACGCTTGCACCGTTACGCCCTACGCCGCGGCGAAAAGGCTGTCGGCGAGTTTCCCGCTGATTACGGTGCGCGGCGGCACTCCGCCGAAATCGCCGCCTTGCGAGGCGTTTTCCGCGCACGGCTACTTCGGCAAGGAAGCCGAGACGGTGAGCGCCATCAAGAACTGGATGTTGGGACGAGCTTACCCGAGCACGGTCGAATAGAGTGCGCGCGAAACCGCTATCCGGCGTTCGCGTCCTCGACTTGACGCGCCTGCTTCCCGGTCCGATGGCGACACTGCATCTCGCGGACATGGGTGCGGATGTGATCAAGATCGAGGACACGGGCGCGGGCGATTACGCCCGCGCGATGGGTCGTACCCGGGACGGCATGTCGGACTTCTTCCGGCTGGTCAACCGCAACAAGCGCGCGATGCGACTCGACCT
The DNA here is from genome assembly GCA_036522335.1 of Burkholderiales bacterium. Lineage (GTDB taxonomy): Bacteria > Pseudomonadota > Gammaproteobacteria > Burkholderiales > SG8-39 > VBDM01. The sequence continues at coordinate 12,156 of DATDGA010000244.1, read as the reverse complement.
GAAGCAGGAGCAAGGACGTGAAGTCTTCCTGCGGCTGGCGAAGGGCGCCGACGTCGTGGTCGAGGGCTTCCGCCCCGGGATCATGGCGAAGCTCGGCGTCGGCTACGATGCGGTCGCGGCCGTGAATCCGCGTCTCGTCTATTGCTCGATTACCGGCTACGGGCAGGACGGGCCGTACGCACAGCGCGCCGGTCACGACATCAACTACATCGGCTACGCCGGCGTCGGCGATCAGATCGGGACTGCGGAGATGCCCGTCGTCCCGAACTTCCAGATTGCCGATCTGCTCGGTGGTGCGCTCGTTCCGGCAATGGGAATTCTCGCGGCGCTGATCGACGCGAAATCGGGCGGCCGCGGCTGCCATGTCGATGTCTCCATGACGGATGCGGTGCTCGCTCACGCGATCTTCCCTCTCCTCGGATTTCTCGCCCGTGGAAAGGCGCCGGGCCGCGGCTCGGGAATGCTCGACGGCGGGCTGCCCTGCTATAACGTCTACCCGACGCGCGACGGTCGCTGGATGGCGGTGGGCGCGCTCGAGATCAAATTCTGGGAAACGCTGTGCGATATACTCGGCTGCCCCGAATTGAAAGGACAGCACATCGTGTATGGCGAGGAAGCAAAGCCGGTGAAAGAACGTCTGGTGGCGGCTTTTGCCTCGCGCACGCAGCATGAATGGTCGGAGGTTTTCGGCCGCGCGGATTGTTGTGTGAGTCCGATCCTAACTGTGGACGAGGCACTGGCGGACCAGCAGCTGCGCGCCCGCGGCATGACTGTCGTCGAGGAAGGATTGACGCAGCTGGCGCCCCCGGTCAAGTTCAGCGAATTCGAATTCACGATCGTCCGTCCGGCGCCCGGTCCGGGCGAGCATACCGATGAAGTCCTGCGCGAAGCCGGGTTTCTCGATTCCGAAATCGCCGCGTTGCGCAGGAACGCGGTGATCTGAAAAGTGGCGATGCCGACCCTCGAGACGAAGCAAGATCGGGCCGTCGCCCCGGCGCTGTTTGCGGTCCTGTTTTTCTGCTCCTGCGCCGCGGCCGCGCAAGCCCAGGAAAAAGAGCTCGACACGCCTTACGTTCCGACTCCGCAAGCTGTCGTCGACAAGATGCTCGACATGGCGCAGGTGAAATCAGGCGACACGGTGATCGATCTCGGCTCGGGCGACGGTCGCATCATGATCACCGCCGCGCAGCGCCACGGCGCGCGGGGATTCGGGGTCGAGATCGACCCGCGCCTCGTGCGACGCTCCAATGACGAAGCGCGTCGCCTGGGCGTTGCCGATCGCGTGAAATTTCTGCGGCAGGATCTGTTCGACACCGATTTCCACGAGACCAACGTCCTGACGCTCTATCTTCTGCCTGACGTGAACATTGCGTTGCGCCCGAAGATCCTGGCGGAGCTGAAACCGGGTACGCGCGTGGTGTCGCACGACTACGACATGCGCGAGTGGCGTCCGGATGCGGAGGAAACGGTCTCCGCTCCGGACAAGATGGTCGGCGTGCGCAAGGAAAGCATGGTGTACTTGTGGATCGTTCCGGCCCGAATCGCGGGCGAATGGATTTTCGAGCTCAGTTCGAGCGGGAAAACGCGGAGAACCCGCCTGAGTCTGCAGCAGAGTTTCCAATTCGTGTCCGGGTCGGTCGAACTGGCGGGACAGGGCGATGTACCTCTTTCAGATGGCAGGCTGCGAGGCGACGCATTGCGCCTGGTGTTGCCCGCCGGCGCGCTCGACCGGGGACCGGTCGAACTGGTCGGGCAAGTGAAGGGCAATTTCATGAGCGGCACGGTCCGCAGGGGGGACCGGGAAGTAGCGAACTGGAGCGCGCGACGGCGAGGTTAGCTGTTCGTCAAAAGGGGGCTACGCCCCCTTAGATCCCCCAAATTGGAGGCCGTAGAAAAACGCTTCCCTCTCACGCGGGAAGCGTTTTTCAACAACGTGCTAGCTACCCGCTGCGTACAGCACGCCGTTCTCGCGCCTCACCGCGCCCGCGCGCTCGAGGTCGCCCGCCAGCCATTCTGCGAAATCCGCGTCGGTCATCTGAAGGTAGCGTCGATTGATGTCGGAGAGGATGAACACGCGGTCGATGTATCCGGGCAGGTCCGCCACCGGCATCGAGCGCTTTTCCAGAAGCGCGAAGGAGAGCGCCACCTTGACGCAATGGCGCGCGAGGCGCGATACGTCTCCCTCGTAACTTTCCAGCCGCCAGAAAGCGCGCTCGAGCGCGGAATCGACGTTTGCAAAGGGCCGGCCATGGCCCGGGATCACGATCTTCACCCCCAGACCGGCGATGCCTTCCAGAGTGTCGCGCGCTTCCCGCAGCGCCGTTTCGCGGCCGAACAGCTGCGGGAACACCGCCCCGAAACCGTTTTCCCACAAGGCATCGCCCGAGATCAGTACGCGCAGCTCGGGCGAGAAGAACATCACGGCGTGAGTGTCGTGGCCGGGCGCGGCGATCACCTGCCAGTCGAATTCGCCCATTCTCAGCACGGAGCCGTCGCCGAAGGTATCGTCGTAGCGGAACCGCTCGGCGCGCTGGTCGGCGATCGCGAGGATCAGCGCCTGTTCGTCCCAGCGGTCGATGAGCGGCGCCTCGCCTTCCGGGATGCTGGTTCTGCAGCGGTATTTCTCCCGGATCGCGGCGTTGCCCCCCATGTGGTCCGAGTGGCAGTGGGTGTTGACGAGCCGCGCCAGTTCCTTCCCCCGCAATGCGTGCTCGATCAGAGCGAGCGTCTGCGGCACGTGCGAGCCGTAGCTTGAGTCGACCAGCGTCGCGCCGTCCTGCGCGTGCAGCACGATGTTATTGGCCGACAGCCACCCGCGCTCGATGACCTGGACGCTCTCCCGAAGGTTCATGGATTCGTCCGCCTCGCGGGCAGGCGTGAAAGTACCGCGCGCTTTTCTTCGGGGCTCATGCCGGACCAGCTTGCGATCTCGTCGAGCGTGCGAAAGCAGCCCTCGCACACCGCCGATTCAGGATTCATTCGGCACACGTTGATGCACGGAGAAGGGACGTCTGCACCCCGTGCGGCGGCGTTGTCGTTCATGAGACCAGCCTTGCGGCCAGGGCCCGCGCCACCTTCGAGGTCGGCTCGCGCCCGAGCGCGCGGCAGATGAACTGGCCGGCCCGCAGTAACTTCGTCAGGTCGACCCCCGTTGTTATGCCGAGCCCATCGAGCATATAGACCACGTCCTCGGTCGCGACATTGCCGGTTGCGCCCTTTGCATAGGGACAGCCGCCGAGTCCCGCCACCGAGCTGTCGAAGGTCCTTACGCCGGCTTCGAGCGAGGCGTAGATGTTGGCCAGGGCTTGCCCATAAGTATCGTGGTAGTGACCGGCGAGTCTTTGCACGGGAACCCGTTTTGCGACCGCGTCGATCACGGTGCGAGTGCGTCCCGGCGTTCCGACTCCGATCGTGTCGCCGAGCGAGATCTCGTAGCAGCCCATCTTGTAGAGTTTTTCCGCCACGGCCGCGACCGCCTGCGGCTTCACATCGCCTTCATAGGGGCAGCCCGCCACGCAGGAGATATATCCGCGCACGCGCATCCTGCTTGCCCGCGCGGCCTCGACGACCGGGGCGAAGCGCTCGAGGCTCTCGGCGATGCTGCAGTTGATGTTCTTTCGGCTGAACGTCTCGGAGGCAGCGCCGAAGACGGCGATCTCCTCCGCGCCGGCGGCGCGTGCCGCCTCGAAGCCCTTCATGTTCGGTACGAGCACGGGGTAGGCCACGCCCGGCTTCCTGCGTATGCCCGCGAAGACCTGTGCGTTGTCGGCCATTTGCGGCACCCACTTCGGCGACACGAACGCGGTCGCCTCCACGGCGGGCAGGCCTGCTTCTGCGAGCCGGTTGATGAGTTCGATCTTGACCTCGGTCGGAACCCGACCCGCTTCGTTCTGCAGGCCGTCGCGGGGACCGACCTCGACGATTCTCACTTTCCTTGGAAAACTCATGCCTCGCCCTCGGCTTCGAACTCGATCAATTCGGCCCCTTCGCCGACCTGCTCGCCGAGCTGATAAAGGATCCGCGCGATGCGGCCGCGGGCAGGCGCTCTGATGGTGTGCTCCATTTTCATCGCTTCCAGAATCAAAAGGGGCGCGTCCTTCTCCACCCGGTCTCCGGTCTGGACAAGAACCGCGACGATCTTCCCGGGCATCGGTGCCGCGAGCTCGCCCCCGAGCGACTCTACCACCAGCTCCTGGCGCAGCGGATCGTGCAGTTCCAGCGTGTGATGCGCGCCCGGCAGGAACACCTCGATCCGCTTGTCCACAGTCACCACGCTCCCAGAAAACGTGGCGTCGTCGAGCTGCATCGTCAGTCTTCGACCGTTGCGTCGGTAGCGTTTGACGCGCCGCCGCCTGCCGCCGATTTCGAGTTCGAAACCTTCGCGCAGGCGATAGGCTGCCACCGCGTGCCGGTGTTCGCCTTCGCGGAAGACAAGGAAATGATCGGTCTCGCGGCTCGCCTGCCAGCCGTCGCCTAGGTTCCAAGGAGAAAAGGGGTCACCCGAGCGCTGCGCCTCCTCGCGCAGACGGGCGTGGAGCTGCAGCAGCGCCGTGAGGGCTGCGAGGGCCAGCGCTTCGTCGCCGGCCGGAGCCGCAGGGGCCAGAAGGGCCTCGCGGTGCCGCTCGATCAGGCCGGTATCGAAATCGGCGCCGACAAAATCGCGATCCTGCACCAGCCGGTAGAGAAATTCGAGATTGGTGATCAGGCCCGCAACCTCGAACTCCCCGAGCGCCTCGCGCATTCGCGCGAGCGCCGCAGCCCGATCGCTGTCCCGGACGATGAGCTTGGCGATCATGGGATCGTAGTAGGCCGTGATGTCGTCGCCCGATCTCACGCCGGTGTCCACGCGCACGTTCCCCGACTCTGCGGGCAGTCCCAGGTGCAGGATGCGGCCCGGAGCCGGGAGGAAATCGTGACGCGGGTCCTCGGCGTAGATGCGCGCTTCGATGGCGTGTCCGCTGATGCGCAGGTCATCCTGGGCGAGCGGCAGCTTCTCGCCCGCGGCGATCCGGATCTGCCATTCGACCAGATCCAGCCCGGTGATCATTTCAGTGACCGGGTGCTCGACCTGCAGCCGCGTATTCATCTCCATAAAGAAGAATGCGCCCCCGCGATCGACGATGAACTCCACCGTTCCCGCGCCGACGTAGCCTACGGCGCGGCACGCGAGCAGCGCGGCTTCGCCCATGTTCCGGCGGCGATCCTCTGTAATGCCTGGAGCCGGCGCCTCTTCGAGCACTTTTTGATGGCGTCGCTGAAGCGAGCAGTCGCGCTCGAAGAGATGGACGCAGCTGCCGTGCCGGTCGGCGAACACCTGGATTTCGATGTGCCGCGGGCGTTCCAGGTATTTTTCCAGCAGCACGCGCTCGTCGCCGAATGCCGATGAAGCTTCGCGCCGGCAGGCGGCGAGAGCTGCGTCGAAATCGGCCTTGCGTTCGACGACGCGCATGCCCTTGCCACCGCCTCCCGCGGCGGACTTGATGAGGACGGGAAATCCGATGCGCGCGGCTTCATCGAGAAGGAAGTCGGGAGCCTGATCGGCGCCGTGATAGCCGGGCACGATCGGCACCCCGGCCTTTTCCATGATGGCCTTGGCCGCGGACTTGTCGCCCATCGCGCGGATCGCGTCGGGCGGCGGGCCTATGAAGGAGACGCCGGCGCTCTCGCAGCGTTCGGCAAACTCCGCATTCTCCGAAAGAAAGCCGTAGCCCGGGTGAACGGCCGATGCGCCGGTGCTTTTCGCTGCCTCGACGATCCTCTCGGCGTTGAGGTAACTTTCCTTCGCTTCCGATGGCCCGATATGAAAGGCTTCGTCGGCGAGCGCGACGTGTCGCGCTCGCGCATCGGCGTCCGAATATACGGCGACCGTGCGTACGCCCATGCGCCGCGCAGTCCTCGCCACGCGGCACGCGATCTCGCCGCGGTTGGCGATCAGGATTTTGGCGAACACTGGGCGCGGCCTATTTTTTTTTCTTGGCGCCCTTTTTTATCACCTGTTTCGCCTGCTGCAGCCAGGCCGGCGAACGTTTCTCCAGGAAGGCGCGCATCCCTTCCTTCCCCTCCGCGGACGCCCGTGCGCCGGCGATGCGACCGGCCATGTCAGCCAGTAATTCGGACGTGATCGGCCGCCTTGCGACCGCATGGATCAAATCCTTGGTGACCGCGTGGGCTCCCGGCGCGCCCTGGACGAGCTCGCCCAGGATCGCGTTTACGGTTGCATCCAGTTCCGCAGGCTGTACCAGTTCCTGAACGAAACCGATGCGGTATGCCTCCGCCGCTGGAAAACGCTCGGCGGTGAGGAAATAGCGGTGCGCGGCTCGCTCGCCCATCGCCGCGAGAACGTAGGGACTGATGGTCGCCGGCGTGAGGCCCAGCCTCACCTCGGACACGCTGAACTCGGTGTCGGTGGAGGCGACCGCGACGTCGCACGCGGCGATGAGCCCCATGCCGCCGGCAAATGCGGCGCCGTGCACGCGAGCGATCGTGGGCTTCGCGAGCGTGTGCAGGCGATTGAGCATGACCCCGAACGCCATTGCGTCTTTACGGTTCCCGTCGAAGTCCAGTTCGCCCATTCTCTTCATCCAGTTCAGGTCGGCGCCGGCGCAAAACACCTTGCCGCGGCCGGCGAGGACCACCGCGCGCACTGCCGGTTCGGCCTCCAGCTCGACGAAGGCGGCGGTGAGCTCCGCGATCATCGTTTCATTGAAGGCGTTGCGCACCTCCGGCCGGTTGAGCCAGAGAACGGCAACGCCCCGGCCGGACTGAATTTCAATGGTTTCGTACGCCATGCCTCTCCCTTCCGAATGAATCTCTCGTGCCAATCTTCAGACAGTCCCTAGCGCGGATCGACGATCACCTCGGTCCGCACCGAATTGGCGATAAAGCATTTCTCGTGGGCCTTGTGGTGCAGTTCGGCGAGCACCTCCGGCGAAGGCGGTGCGGTGAATTCGATCGTGGGCCGCAGAGTGACGCGCGTCATTGCCATGCGATCTTCGGAATTCTTTTCGAGTATGCCTTCGGCATGGTCCGTATAGCGATTCACGACTAACTTTTTCTGCGAAGCAAGGCCGAGAAACCACAGCATGTGGCAGGCTGAAAGCGCGGCGACGAAAAGCTGCTCCGGGTCGGCCCCGGGGGCGTGCGGTGCGCCAGGCGGAATGTTCTCCTTCGCGGCGTTCCCAGGAAGTTCCACGGAGTCGAATGCGATGCGATGAGCGCGGCTGTACTTGCCGATCTCGAACGACACTCCGTTCCTTTGCCATTCCGTCGTTGCGCGGTGGATCGACATCAGGGTTCCCTTACATTCGAAAAACGCCGAATCGCGTTTCCTCGATAGGCGCGTTGAGCGACGCGGAAATCGCAAGTGCGAGGGTGCGTCGCGTTTCCTCCGCTGCAATCACTCCATCGTCCCAAAGCCGTGCGGTGGCGTAGTAAGGATGCCCCTGCCGCTCGTATTGGTCGAGGATGGGGCGCTTAAACTCCTCTTCCTCCGCTTTGCTCCAGGTACCGCCCTTGGCCTCGATGCCGTCGCGTCTTACCGTGGCAAGAACGGAGGCCGCCTGCTGTCCCCCCATCACAGAAATGCGGGCGTTCGGCCACATCCAGAGAAAACGGGGCGAGAAGGCGCGGCCGCACATGCCGTAGTTGCCCGCGCCGAAGGAGCCGCCGATGATGACGGTGAACTTGGGCACGCGGCTGCATGCGACTGCGGTCACCATCTTGGCGCCGTCCTTGGCGATGCCGCCCGCTTCGTATTTTTTCCCCACCATGAAGCCGGCGATGTTTTGCAGGAAGAGAAGCGGGATGCTCCTCTGGCTGCAGAGTTCGATGAAGTGCGTGCCCTTCAGCGCCGATTCCGAGAAAAGGATCCCGCTATTTGCGACCAAGCCGATCGGGTAGCCCCAGATGTGCGCAAACCCCGTCACAAGGGTGGTACCGTAGTCCGCCTTGAACTCGTCGAGCTCGCTGCCGTCGACGATGCGCGCGATGACCTCGCGCACGTCGTAGGGCTTGCGCGAGTCGGCGGGGATGACGCCATGCAACTCATCGGCGGGGTAGAGCGGCTCGACGGGCTCGCGCAGGGCGAACGTCACGTTCTTTGTCCGGTTGAGGTTGGCCACGATGGTGCGGGCGATAGCAATCGCGTGCGTATCGTTCTGCGCGTAGTGGTCGGCGACGCCCGACTGCCGCGCGTGGACCTCCGCGCCGCCGAGCTCTTCGGCCGAGACTATTTCACCGGTGGCGGCCTTCACCAGCGGCGGCCCGCCGAGAAAGATGGTGCCCTGCCCTTTGACGATAATGGTCTCGTCGGACATCGCTGGGACGTAAGCGCCCCCGGCGGTGCAAGAACCCATCACCGCGGCGATCTGCGGGATGCCGGCGGCCGACATCGTCGCCTGGTTGTAGAAGATGCGGCCGAAGTGCTCGCGGTCGGGAAAAACGTTGTCCTGCTCGGGCAGGAACGCTCCGCCCGAGTCCACCAGGTAAAGGCAGGGAAGCCGGTTCTGCAAGGCGATCTCCTGCGCGCGCAGATGTTTCTTCACCGTGATGGGGTAGTAGGTTCCGCCCTTGACCGTGGCGTCGTTCACGATCACCACGCACTCCCTGGCCGAAACCCGGCCGACGCCGGCGATGATGCCGGCGCCCGGGGCTTCGTCCCCGTACATGCCGAAGGCGGCAAGCTGCGAGAGTTCTAGAAAGGGCGAACCCGGATCGAGCAGCAGCTGCAGGCGCTCGCGCGGCAGAAGCTTTCCGCGCCCGGTGTGCTTTGCGCGTGCCGCCTCATCGCCTCCCTGCGCGGCGCGTTCGACGTTGGTGCGCAAATCCGTCACGAGCGCAGCCATCGCCCGGGCGTTCGCCTGGAACTCCTCCGAGCGCGGGTTCAGCTTGCTCTTGATGACGGGCATTTCACCAGCCGCCCGTTGCCAGCCACTTGTCGATCTGATCCAGTCGGTCCGAGCCCCAGAAGGGCTCGCCGTCGACGATGATGTAGGGCGAGCCGAACGCGCCGTGGGCGATCGCTTTGTCCACTTCAGTTCGGGTGCGGTCCTTGATCGCCTGATCGCCAATGCCGGCGCGGACTTCGTCGGCTTTCAGCCCGACCTTGGCGCACACGGCGATGGTGTTGTCGGCGCTTGAAATATCGATGTTGTCGATGAAATAGGCGTGGTAGAGCGCTTTCGCCAGTTCCCTGGCCCGTTTCGGGTCCTTTGCGTCGAGCCAGTAAAACGCCCGGCAGGGCGAGACCGAGGAAACCGGAAAGACGGAAGGGTGGCGGTACTCCACGCCGAGATACTTTGCGGTGCGGAGCATATCGCGCAGATGATAGTTGCCCTTGAGCGGTATGGAAGGCAGCGGCGCGCCGCCCGTCGTCTTGAACGCGACTCCGAGCAGGAAGGGCCTCCAGGTTACCTCGCGCCCATGCTTCGCGGCGAGCGCGTTGATCTTTTCGCTGGCGACATAGCCGTAGGGCGAGGAAAAATCGAAATAGAATTCGATCGGGTTCGGCATCATGCGATCTCGATCGCCATGGCGGTCGCCTCGCCCCCGCCGATGCACAGGCTCGCCACGCCGCGCTTGCCGCCTGTTTTCCTGAGCGCGCCGATCAGGGTGACGAGGATGCGCGCACCGGAGGCGCCGATGGGGTGGCCGAGCGCGCAGGCGCCGCCGTGGATGTTCACCCGGTCGTGCGGCAGCGCGTGTTCCCTCATCGCCGCCATGGTGACTACGGCGAAGGCCTCGTTGATCTCGTAGAGATCGACCTTGCTCGCGCTCCAGCCGGACGTGTCGAACAATTTTTTGATCGCGCCCACCGGTGCGGTGGTGAACCACTCCGGCTCCTGGGAATGCGTGCTGTGTGCGACGACCACGGCGAGCGGCGCGAGACCCAGTTTTTCGGCGGTGGAACGACGCATCATGACGAGCGCCGCCGCTCCGTCGGAAATCGAGCTCGAATTCGCCGCGGTCACCGTGCCGTCCTTGCGGAACGCGGGCTTCAGCGTCGGGATCTTCTCGAAGTTGGCCTTGAACGGCTGCTCGTCCTGCTCCATGAAACGTTCGGCCTTGCCTGTTTTCACTGCGACCGGCGTGATCTCCCAGGCGAAAGCGCCGTTCTTGTTCGCGGCTTGCGCGCGTTCGAGCGACGCGATCGCGAACTTATCCTGCTCTTCCCGCGTGAAGCTGTACTTTACCGCGCAGTCCTCGGCGAAGCTGCCCATCAATTTGCCTTTGTCGTAGGCGTCCTCAAGGCCGTCGAGGAACATGTGGTCGATCACCTGCTGATGACCCATGCGATAGCCCGAGCGCGCCTTCGGAAGCAGGTAGGGCGCGTTGGTCATCGATTCCATGCCGCCTGCGACCATGATCTCGTTCGCTCCCGCGGCGAGCATGTCGTGCGCGAACATCGCTGCTTTCATTCCTGATCCACACATCTTGTTCACTGTCGTGCTTCCGGTCGACAAGGGAAGCCCGGCCGCGATCGCAGCCTGGCGCGCGGGAGCCTGGCCCTGGCCGGCCGGCAACACGCAGCCCATGATCGCTTCCTGCACCTGCGCGGGCTTGATGCCGGCGCGCTCGACCGCGGCGCGGATCGCTGCTGCGCCGAGCTGCGGAGCCGCGAAATCCTTTAGTTCGCCCTGAAAGGCGCCCATGGGTGTCCTAGCGGCGGAGACGATGACAACGGGATCGTTCAACATGGTAGTGCCCTCACTGTTTCACGCAAAGATCGAATCTCTGCTCGGTGACTTCGACTCCCCAGGTCCGGTGGGGCCGTTCCTCGGTGAGCATGAAGCCGTGGCGTTCGTAGAGTTTGCGCGCCGCATCCAGGCCGGCGAATGTCGTGAGAAAAACGCGTCGGTGCCCCGCGTCGCGACAAAAATCAAGCGCAACACGCATGAGCCGCTCGCCGAGTCCCCCTCCGCGGTGAGTGTCGGAGACGATGAAGAAGCGCAGCCGGGCTGCCTCGGGCGTGCGGGAACCATCGATGGCAATGCCGCCGACGATATCATCGTCCTCTGCGGCGATCCAGAAACCGTCCCTCTTCGGATCGAGGCGCGCAAGGAGCTCTCCCAGCTCGTTTGCAACTTGCGCTTCGAAGTAGCGTCCGAAACGCCAGTTGCGGGCGTAGTAGCTGCCGTGCAGCTCGACCATGCGACCGATGCTTCCCGGCACATATCCGCAGATCTGCATTGCGCGCGCTCAAGAGGTCTCGGAAAAAAGCTCGCGGCCGATCAGCCAGCGGCGGATCTCGGACGTCCCCGCACCAATTTCATATAGCTTCGCGTCGCGCCACAGGCGGCCGGCCGGGTAATCGTTGATGTAGCCGTTGCCACCGAGGCACTGGATCGCTTCTCCCGCCATCCAGGTCGCCCTTTCGGCGGCGTAGAGAATGGCCCCAGCCGCATCCTTGCGCGTGGTTTCGCCGCGGTCGCAGGCCTGGCCGACGGCGTACACATAAGCGCGGCAGGCGTTGAGCGTGGTGTACATGTCGGCGAGCTTTCCCTGCATCAGCTGGAATTCCCCGATCGGCTGACCGAACTGCTTGCGCTCGTGCAGGTAGGGCACAACGACGTCCAGGCAGGCCTGCATGATGCCGAGGGGCCCGCCTGCCAGCACGGCGCGCTCGTAATCGAGCCCTGACATCAGGACGTTCACGCCGTGTCCGAGTTCCGAAAGCACGTTCTCCTCCGGTACCTCGCAGTCCTGGAACACCAGCTCGCAGGTATTCGAGCCGCGCATGCCCAGTTTGTCTAGCTTCTGCGCGGTGGAAAATCCCCTGGAGCCTTTTTCGACGACGAAGGCGGTAATTCCCTGCGGGCCGGCGTTCGCGTCTGTCTTGGCGTAGACCACGAGCACATCGGCATCCGGGCCGTTGGTGATCCACATCTTGCTGCCGTTCAGGAGGAATTTACCCTTCCGGTATTCGGCGCGGGTTTTCATCGAGACGACGTCCGAACCCGAACCCGGTTCGGACATGGCGAGCGCGCCGACCCACTCGCCTGAGACGAGCTTCGGCAGGTATTTCCTTTTCTGCGATTCGGTCCCGTTCCTGCGGATCTGGTTGACGCAGAGATTGGAGTGCGCGCCGTAAGACAGGCCCACGGAGGCCGAGGCCCGGCTGATCTCCTCCATCGCAACGATATGGGCCGCGTAACCCAT
>DATDGA010000243.1:0-2978 GCA_036522335.1 Burkholderiales bacterium | reverse complement strand
CGGCGTGTCGGTCGCCAAGGAAATCGAGCTCAAGGACAAGTTTGAGAACATGGGCGCGCAGATGGTGAAAGAAGTCGCCTCCAAAACCTCGGATGTAGCCGGAGATGGCACGACGACAGCCACCGTTCTCGCTCAATCGATCGTGAAGGAAGGGATGAAGTTCGTCGCCTCCGGCATGAACCCGATGGACCTGAAACGCGGCATCGACAAGTCGGTCATCGCCGTGGTCGACGAACTGAAGAAGATGTCCAAGGCCTGCACCACCAGCAAGGAAATCGCGCAAGTCGGCGCAATCTCTGCCAACGCGGACAGCGAGATCGGCAAGATCATCTCCGACGCAATGGAGAAGGTCGGCAAGGAAGGCGTGATCACGGTCGAGGACGGCAAGAGCCTGCAGACCGAACTCGAAGTGGTCGAGGGCATGCAGTTCGACCGCGGCTATCTCTCGCCCTATTTCATCAACAACGCCGAAAAGCAGATGTCGATCCTGGAGAATCCCTACGTCCTTCTGTACGACAAGAAGGTCTCCAACGTCCGCGACCTGCTGCCGCTCCTGGAGCAGGTGGCGAAGGCCGGGCGGCCGTTGCTCGTCATCGCCGAGGAAGTCGAAAGCGAAGCCCTCGCGACCCTAGTGGTCAACAACCTGCGCGGCATTCTGAAGACCTGCGCCGTGAAGGCCCCGGGATTCGGTGATCGCCGCAAGGCCATGCTCGAGGACATCGCCATTCTCACCGGCGGGCAGGTGATCGCCGAAGAAGTCGGACTGACCCTGGAGAAGGCGACGCTCAAGGACCTTGGCCAGGCGAAGCGCGTCGAAATAGACAAGGAAGAGACGACCCTCATCGACGGCGCGGGCGACGCCAAAGCGATCGAAGCGCGGGTGAAGAGCATCCGCACCCAGATCGAAGAAGCCACCAGCGACTACGACAAGGAGAAACTGCAGGAGCGCGTGGCCAAGCTCGCCGGCGGCGTGGCGTTGGTCAAGGTGGGTGCTGCGACCGAAATCGAAATGAAAGAGAAAAAAGCGCGCGTCGAAGATGCGCTGCACGCGACCCGCGCGGCGGTCGAGGAAGGCATCGTCCCCGGCGGCGGCGTGGCGTACATCCGCGCCCGCGTCGCTCTGGACAAGTTGAAGGGCGACAACCCCGACCAGGAGGCCGGCATCAAGATCGTGCGCCGCGCCCTGGAAGAGCCGCTGCGCCAGATCGTCGCCAACGCGGGCGAGGAGCCCTCGGTAGTGATGAACAGGGTCGCCGATGGCAAGGGTAACTTCGGCTTCAACGCTCAGACCGAAGCCTACGGCGATCTCGTCGAGATGGGCGTGGTCGACCCGACCAAGGTCGCGCGCACGGCGCTGCAGAACGCGGCATCCGTCGCCGGCCTGCTGCTCACCACCGACGCCGCGGTAGCCGAGTTGGTGGAAGAGAAGGAAGGTGCCAGCCCCGGCGGCCACGGCATGGGCGGAATGGGCGGCATGCCAGGGATGGATATGTAAAGCCCAGGCCGATTCCGGACCAGGCTCGCAACTCCTGGTCCGGGTCGAACCCCCGAGGCCCGATGCGGGGATCGCCAACAGCTACAGGAAATTCATATGCCCGCCAGTCCTTCATTCGATGCGGCATGGCGCGATCTGGATCGCAAGTCCTCGACCCTCTGGATGCTGCTCTTCGGCTGCATCCCAGGAATATTTCTGCTTGCCTATTTGCTGAACGACCTGCTCCTTCAAGACGTGCCGTTTCTCATCGTCGGGCCCGTCTGGATGATCGCGATCGCCTGGGCCGGGATCCGTATGGCGCGATTTGCATGTCCCCGCTGCAACAAGCCGTTCTTCGAGAACTGGTATTTTTTCAAGCCGCTCAGGCAGAACTGCGCACATTGCCAGCTGCCGAGGTGGGCGAAACAGACGCCGCCGGCTGAAAACGGCGCGCTTCCCTAGAGAAAGTCCACCGACGGTTGCGTTGGTTCATTGTCCTTCGGGGTCGGTTTCCGGAGGATTTTTTTCGCGAGTGGCTCGGACAAGGAGCATCTGTCGAATCCGGATCCTTGTCGGTCGCCTTCGATCCGCAGCGCGCGTCCTACGCCGCCTTCGAAAAATCGCTGGAGGGAAACCTGGCTCGCCAGGGGGTGACGCTGCTGCTGCTTCGCGTGATGGATCAGCGCGACGAGCCGAAAAAAGTCGCGCGTCCCTGACGCGGAGCGAACGCCCGTCCGAGCGCGCGCGGCCGGCGCTAGCTCGCCGGCCGGTGCGTGACATGCCCGCACTTGCCGCAGCTGCGGTGCGACTCCTCGGAATAGAATTCCTCGTACACGCGCGACACCGGATCTTCCTGGTAGTCGGGGACGTGGCGCACCGCTTGATACAGGGGCGCGCGGCATTTTTCGCAATACCACGTGAACCGGTCCATTTCCCCGGCGCGCCGCTTGCGCTCCAGGACGAGGAGAAACGAGTCGGGTGAGAAGCGCGGGGAGTGCGGTACGCCCGCCGGGCAGTAGATGATCTCGCCCTCGCGCACCACCGCCACTTTCTCCTCGCCTTCGGGCGTGCGGTAGTGCAGGTCCATCACGCCCTTGATCATGTACATGACCTCGTCGCTCGGGTCGGCGTGGAATTCGCTGCGGTGCTTTCTCCCGCGGGCGACGAAGGCGACGGTGTCGGACGCCTGCCAGAGAATGCTCACCGGCTTGACGCTCTTGCGGATGCCCTCGGAGACTGCAGCGAGATTGACCGCTTTGAGCTCTGTCATGAGTTCTCTCGTCGCCATTCAGTTTCGCTGTCGCGGTTCCGTAAATCTCCGGGAGATTGTAAGCGCAAGGAATGAGTAAAGGGTAAGATCGGTGAAACCCTTGACGTCCCGCCAATGAAAACAGCGAGCGCGGCCACGACCCTCGCCAGCGTCGTCTTTCTCAAGATCCACGAGTACGCCCGCAGGCCGGTCCAGGAGCAGACGCGGCTCCGGGCGCAGCTCGAAGCGGTAGTG
>DATDGA010000242.1:0-1680 GCA_036522335.1 Burkholderiales bacterium | reverse complement strand
AAGTCCCCCGGGCGCGAGCGGCCGAATTTTCGCAGACGATATATCTAACCTGACCAGGAGAGCTCCCTTGCAGAAGAGAAACGCAACCGTGGCCGTGATCGGCGCCGGTGACTATATCGGCGGCGAGATCGCCAAGAAGTTTGCTTCCGAAGGCTTCACGGTATTCGCCGGCCGCCGCAACGGCGCCAAGCTGGAACCGCTGGTGAAGGAGATCGAGGCGGCCGGGGGAGAAATCCACGCGCGCTCGCTGGATGCGCGCAAGGAGGAGGAAATCATCTCCTTCTTGGGGGACGCCGACAAACACGCGCCGCTCGAAGTCTGCATCTTCAACATCGGCGCCAACGTCAACTTCCCGATTCTCGACACCACCGAGCGCGTGTTCCGCAAGGTCTGGGAAATGGCCTGCTATTCCGGCTTTCTCGCAGGCCGCGAAGCGGCGCGGCTGATGCTGCCGCGGGGCAAGGGCAATATCTTCTTCACCGGCGCGACGGCGAGCTTGCGCGGCGGAACCGGCTATGCGGCCTTCGCCAGCGCCAAGTTCGGCCTGCGCGCGGTAGCACAGGCGACCGCGCGCGAACTCGGTCCGAAGAATATCCACGTCGCTCATCTGATCATCGACTCCGGCGTCGACACCGAATGGGTGCGGCAGCGACGGATCGAGGCGTTGGGGCCGGATGCGCTGGACAATCCTGATCTCCTGATGCCGCCGTCGTCGGTCGCAGAATCCTATTGGCTGCTCTACCAGCAGCCGCGCAGCGCCTGGACGTTCGAGCTGGAAATCCGCCCGTTCGGTGAGAAGTGGTAACGGGAGCGATTTCGCGATGGAGCTGAGCCTTTCCAGAGAGGACGCAGCGTTTCGAGACGAGGTGCGTAGCTTCATCGCGAAGAACTATCCGCAGGAAATGCGCGTGGCCAATCCCGAGACCGATCTTACCAAGGAGCAGATGCTGCTCTGGCACCGGATCCTCTATAGACAAGGATGGATCGCGCCGCTGTGGCCAAAAGAATATGGCGGGCCCGGCTGGTCGATCACGCAACGTTTTGTCTTCGAACAGGAGACTTCGCGCGCCGGGACGCTGCCGCCGCTTGCGTTCAGCGTCACCATGGTGGGGCCGGTGATTTACACATTCGGCAGCGACGCGCAGAAGAACAGGTTTTTGCCACGAATTCTGTCAGGTGAGGACTGGTGGTGCCAAGGCTATTCGGAACCGGGCTCGGGCTCCGACCTCGCCTCGGTCCGCACCAAGGCGGTGCGCGATGGCGATCACTACATCGTCAACGGCCACAAGACCTGGACCACGCTGGCGCAGCATGCCGACTGGATCTTCTGCCTGGTGCGCACCGACCCGGCGGCAAAGGCGCAGGCCGGCATCTCGTTCCTGCTGATCGACATGAAGTCGCCGGGCGTGACCGTGCGTCCGATCATCACCATCGACGGCTCGCATGAGGTCAACGACGTATTTCTCGAAGACGTGCGCGTCCCCATCGAGAATCTGATCGGCGAGGAAAACAAGGGCTGGACCTACGCAAAATTCCTGCTGGGCAACGAGCGCACCAGTATGGCCGGCATCGGCCGTTCCACACGCTATCTCAATCGCCTCAAGAAGATCATCAAGGCGGAGATTCCCGAAGACGATCCGGTCATGGACGAGTTCGTCAAGGACATCGCACGGGTCGAAC
>DATDGA010000241.1:0-3786 GCA_036522335.1 Burkholderiales bacterium | reverse complement strand
CGGCAGGCCGGCATCGACTACCGCAACAAGCCGCCCATTCTCTATGTCGCCGACACGGGTGGAGATCAGTCGCAGGTCACGATCGAAGTGGACGGGTTTGCGCGTGAAATCTACGGCCGCTCCGAAGTCACCGCCGACCAGGACGGATGGTGGAAAGTGAAACCGGCCCAGGGTCAGGAATTCATGATCCGGCCGGAGAGCGGCGCGAAGCTGCGCACGCCAGCCATGGGCCTGCGTTTCGTCGATTCGAAGGGCGACTACCGCTGCCTGCGGCTTCCGCCGTCAGGCATTCCCGGCGCCGTCATACAGCTGCAGCAAGGCGTTCCGCCGGCCGACGGGCAAGGCGCTCCGCCAACCGGTGAGCAGAATGCTCCACCGTCCGGCGGACCGGGGGTCCAGCCGACCGACGTGCCGAATGAAGGGGCGCCCGTCAAAAAAGAATAGCGATGTCCGCGCCAGTTTCCAACGTCCGGCCCAAGCCGGACAAAGTCCTCGTCGACATCGCCGACTACGTCGGCAAACATGAAATAAAAAGCGCGGAAGCCTACAACACCGCGCGTCTCTGCCTCATGGATACGCTCGGATGCGGCCTCGAGGCGCTCGATTACCCCGCCTGCACCAAACTTCTCGGACCGATCGTTCCCGGAATGAAGGTCACGAATGGCGCACGCGTCCCCGGCACCAGCTTCGAGCTCGATCCGGTCCAGGCGGCCTTCAATATAGGTACGGCGATCCGCTGGCTCGATTTCAACGATACCTGGCTCGCCGCGGAATGGGGCCACCCGTCCGACAATCTCGGCGGAATTCTCGCGGTCGCCGATTGGCTATCCCGCAACGGCACGCCGCTCGTCATGCGCGACGTGCTCACCGCGATGATCAAGGCCCACGAAATCCAGGGCGTGATCGCGCTCCAGAACAGCTTCAACCGCGTCGGCCTCGATCACGTGGTGCTGGTGAAGGTCGCCTCCACCGCAGTCGTCTCGAATCTGCTGGGTCTTTCGCGCGAGGCGATCGTCAACGCCGTCTCGCATGCGTGGGTGGACGGCCAGAGTCTGCGAACCTATCGCCACGCGCCCAACACCGGCTCGCGCAAATCCTGGGCGGCGGGCGACGCAACTTCGCGCGCCGTGCGTCTCGCCCTGATCGCCAAGACCGGCGAAATGGGCTATCCGTCGGTGCTCACCGCAAAGACCTGGGGCTTTTACGACGTACTGTTTCGCGGCAAGCCGTTCCGGTTTCCCCGGCGCTACGGCTCTTACGTCATGGAGAACGTGCTGTTCAAGATTTCCTTTCCCGCCGAGTTTCACGCCCAGACCGCGGTGGAAGCGGCGGTGCTCCTGCACCCCGAAGTGAAGGACCGGCTTTCCGGCATCAGAAAAATCGAGATCGTCACGCACGAATCGGCGATCCGCATCATCGACAAGAAGGGGCCCCTGAGCAACCCGGCTGACCGCGACCACTGCATCCAGTACATGGTCGCCGTCGGACTGATCAAAGGCAACCTGACCGCCGCCGACTACGAAGACGACGTGGCCCGCGACCCGCGCATCGACGCGCTGCGCGCAAAGATGGTCTGCATCGAGAACAAACAGTACAGCCGCGACTATCTCGATCCCAGGAAACGCTCGATCGCGAACCAGCTGCAGATCTTTTTCAAGGATGGAACCCAGACTCGCAAGGTGACGGTAGAATATCCCATCGGTCACCGCCGCCGCCGCCACGAAGGCATCCCCTTGCTCGAAGCGAAATTCCGCAGGAACCTCGACAGCCGTTTTCCGAAGGAAAGACGCGAGGCGATTCTCGAGTTGTGCCACGACCCGAAGCGCCTGGAGGCGACCCCGGTCAACGAATTCATGGACATGTTCGTGATCTAACGTCAATACGTCATGCCCGCGAAAGCGGGCATCCAGAATTTCTGGTGCAGACTGGATTCCCGCTTGCGCGGGAATGACGGCAAACAACATCGCAGGAGATACTCATGTTTCACAATCTGTTCAACACGCTTCAAGAGTTCAAGATGGCTTCCGGGAAGACCGGCAAATTCTATTCGCTGCCCGCTCTGGAAAAGGCGCTCGGTGCCAAGGTCTCGCGGCTGCCGGTGTCGATCCGCATCGTGCTGGAATCGGTGCTGCGCAACTGCGACGGCAAGAAAATCACCGAAGAACACGTCCGCCAGCTGTCGAGCTGGAAGCCGAACGCACCGCGCAGCGACGAAATTCCTTTCGTACTCTCTCGCATCCTGCTGCAGGATCTGACCGGCATCCCGGCGCTCGCCGATCTCGCCGCGATGCGCAGCGTCGCCGACAGGCTGGGCAAGAATCCCAAGGTGGTCGAGCCGCTCGTACCGGTCGACCTGGTCGTGGACCACTCCATCCAGATCGACCACTACGGAGTCAAGGACGCGCTCGACCTCAACATGAAGCTCGAGTTCAAGCGCAACCAGGAACGCTACACGTTCATGAAGTGGGCGATGCAGGCGTTCGACACCTTCCGCGTGGTGCCCCCGGGAATCGGGATCGTGCACCAGGTCAATCTCGAGTACCTGGCGCGCGGCGTGCACGAGAAGGACGGACTTTATTACCCGGACACGCTCGTCGGCACCGACAGCCACACGCCCATGGTGAACGCCATCGGCGTGGTCGCCTGGGGCGTGGGCGGCATCGAAGCCGAGGCCGGCATGCTCGGCCAACCGACCTACATCCTCACTCCCGACGTGGTCGGCGTGCACCTGAAGGGCGAGCTGCGCGGCGGCGTCACCGCCACGGATCTCGTGCTCACCGTCACCGAGCTCATGCGCAAGACCAACGTCGTCAACAAGTTCGTCGAGTTCTTCGGCGAAGGCACGGCCAGCCTCACCGTGCCCGACCGCGCGACCATCGCCAATATGGCGCCCGACTACGGCGCGACCATGGGCTTCTTCCCCGTGGACGACGCCACCATCGACTATTTCGAAGGCACCGGGCGCACGAAAGATGAAATCGACGCGCTCAGGTCCTATTTCAAGGCGCAGGGGATGTACGGCACCATAAAGAACGGTGCCATCGATTACAGCCAGGTGGTCGAACTCGACCTCGGCAGCGTGACGCCGTCGCTCGCCGGCCCCAAGCGCCCGCAGGACCGCATCGAGATCGGCAAGGTGAAAGCGAAATTCACCGAGCTCTTCTCCAAGTCGGCGGCCGAGAACGGGTTCTCGAAGAAGCCCGACGACCTGAGAAAACGCGTCAGGACCCGCGACGGCATCGAAATTGGCGCGGGCGACGTGATGATCGCCGCGATCACGTCATGCACCAACACCTCGAACCCCGGCGTGCTGCTCGCAGCGGGGCTGCTCGCGAAGAAGGCCGTCGAGCGCGGCCTCACCGTCAAACCGCACGTGAAGACTTCGCTCGCGCCCGGCTCCCGGGTGGTGACCGAATATCTGAAAAGGGCGGGACTGACGCCCTATCTCGAGAAGCTCGGCTTCAATCTCGCCGCCTACGGCTGCACCACCTGCATCGGCAATTCCGGCCCGCTGCGGCCGACCATCGAGGAAGCGATCGCACAAAACGACCTCGTGTGCGCCGCCGTGCTCTCGGGCAACCGCAACTTCGAAGCGCGCATCCATGCGAGCCTGCGCGCGAACTTCCTCGCCTCGCCGCCCCTGGTGGTGGCTTACGCGCTTGCGGGAACCGTGCTGAAAGACCTGATGACCGAGCCGCTCGGTAAGGGAAAGAAAGGCGAGGACGTGTGGATCGGCGACATCTGGCCTTCCGCGCAGGAAATCCAGGATTGCATGAAGTACGCGAT
>DATDGA010000240.1:0-18388 GCA_036522335.1 Burkholderiales bacterium | reverse complement strand
CACCCTCGCTGGCTTTGCCGGCATGATCGCCTCGCCCGTCTCGGCGGTATTTCCCGGCATGGGCAACCAGGTGCTGATTCTGTGCTTTGTCGTCATCGTGATCGGTGGTATGGGATCGGTAAAGGGCGCGATGGTGGCCTCGTTGCTCATCGGAATGGTGGATAGTTTCGGGAAGGTCCTACACCTCGAGCTCGGCGGAATAAAGCTTCTCCCGGAGCTTTCCAGCATGACCGTGTATCTGCTCATGGCGGTGATCCTGCTCTGGCGGCCCGAAGGTATTTACGGGCGGCGGCTGTGAACGGGCGCCGCATCACAGTGGCCGCCTTCCTCGCCGTGGCCATCGCGCTCGCGGTGCTTCCGCTCGTGGCCGACAAGTTCTACGTGCAGCTGTTCGCCAAAATCATGATCATGGCGATCCTTGCGATGAGCCTCGACCTGCTGCTGGGGTACACGGGGCTCGTTTCCTTCGGCCATGCCGCTTTCTACGGTGCCTCCGGTTACGCGCTGGCGCTGCTCACGCCGCAATACCAGGCGGCGAATTTTTGGACCTCGTTTCCGCTCGCGGTCGCTGCCAGTGCGTCGCTCGCGCTCGTCATCGGTTTTTTTGTCGTCCGGACCCGCGGCATCTATTTCATCATGGTGACGCTCGCGTTCGCGCAAATGCTGTTTTTCCTTTTCTTCGACACCAAGATCGCGGGTGGAAGCGACGGCATCTACATAGATGTGCGGCCGGTCGCGAGTATCGGCGCCTGGCAGCCGTTCAGGCTCGACGACTTTATGCACGTTTACTATCTCGCTTTGGTTCTGCTCGTGCTGACGTACGTGCTGCTGCGGGTGATTCTGCGCTCGCCCTTCGGCCGGGTGCTGGCCGGCATACGCGTGAACGAGCACCGCATGCTGTCGCTCGGCTATCCGACCTTCCGCTACAAACTCGTTTGCTTCGTCATCTCGGGGGCGATTGCGGGTATCGCCGGGTATCTCTCGGCCGTGCAGTTCGGAGTGGTCAATCCGGAAATGCTCGGCTGGCACCTATCGGCGGCGGTGATGATGATGGTGATCCTCGGCGGCATGGGAACGCTCGCCGGCCCGGTGATCGGCGCAGCGATCTGGATGTTGCTCGAGTTGGGCTTGCAGAGCCTGCCCGCCGCGGGCGGAGTGGATTTCGGCAAGCATTGGCAGATCTTGATGGGCGGCTTCATCGTGCTGGCGGCGCTGCTGCTGCCGAATGGACTGATCAGCATGATCGCAGCGCTTCGCAGCCGGAAAACCGCAATCCATGGCTGAGGCGGCAGTCCTGAGCACGCGGGATCTCACGCGCCGTTTCGGCGGCCTGGTAGCGGTGAGGGATGTTTCCGTCGAGTGTCGTTCGGGCGAGGTGCATGCCGTGATCGGTCCCAACGGGGCGGGAAAGACGACGCTGATCGATATGCTCTCGGGCGACCTCCACCCGAGCTCCGGCTCCATCTTCCTTGAAGGAAGTGAGGTCACCGGGCTTCCGTCACACCGGATTTCCAAGCTCGGCGTAGGGCGCAGTTACCAGAAGACCAACGTGTTCCTTCCCTTTACCGCCCTCGAGAACTGCCGGCTTGCGGCGCAGTCCCGCCTCGCAAGCTCGATGCGCTTCTTCCGGCCGGCGCTCGCCGACCGGGAGGTGAACGCCGCCGCCGAGCGCGCGCTCGTCGCCGTCGGGCTCGACGGCAGAGGCTCAATGCCAGTCGCAGAACTTTCGCACGGCGAACAACGTCAGGTCGAGATCGCGATGGCGCTGGCGACCCGGCCGCGCGTACTGCTGTTAGACGAGCCGCTCGCCGGAATGGGCTCGGAGGAATCGGTGCGTATCGTCGCGCTGCTGAAGACGCTCGCAACCGATCATGCCGTATTGCTGGTCGAGCACGACATGAACGCGGTGTTTGCCGTGGCCGATGTGCTCACGGTGATGGTGAACGGCATGGTGCTCGAATCGGGAACCCCCGCGCAGATCCGGTCCAGCCGTGCGGTTCAGGAGGCGTACCTGGGATCGGAGAATGTCGCGTGAGTGAAACCCTGGTGCAAGCCAGCGGAATCCACGCTCACTACGGAGTGAGCCACGTCCTGCACGGAATCGATTTCGCGGTCGGGCGCGGCGAGACGGTGGGTCTCATGGGAAGAAACGGCATGGGCAAGACCACGCTCCTGAAAAGCATACTGGGGCTGGTGCGCCCGCCGGTCGGCGAAGTGCGTGGAGAAATCGCCGTCAAAGGCAGGGACGTTACGCGCGCGGCGCCTCACCAGATCGCGCGTTCGGGAATCGCCTACGTGCCCGAGGGCCGGGGCATATTCCCCAATCTGTCGGTGCGCGAGAATCTCGTCATGGCGGCTCGCCCGGGAGCGAATGGCGCTCGCGACTGGACGCTCGAGCGCGTGCTCGAGACTTTTCCCCGTCTGGCGGAGCGCCTGGACCACGGCGGGGGGCAGCTCTCCGGCGGCGAGCAGCAGATGCTGACCATCGGGCGGGCTTTGATGACCCATCCGGAGCTCCTCATCCTGGACGAAGCGACCGAGGGCCTCGCGCCGCTCGTTGCACGCGAGATCTGGCGCATCATCAAGGCGATCAAGGAAGCGGGGATCGCCACGATCATCGTCGACAAGAACTTCACAGCGGTTTCAGAGATCGCCGACCGGATCGTGATTCTGGTCAAAGGCAGTGCTGTATACAATGGGTCGAGCGCCGGGCTGCGCGCCCAGCCCGAGCTGCGTCGGCGCCACCTGGGCGTGTGACGCCGGCTGCGCTTGCCTGCAGGCCTCTGCGCAAGTAACCTCGCTTGGTGCTGGCTATCAGGAATCTCAGCAAGTCCTTCACGGGTCCGCGCGCGAAGACGGTCCTGCGTGAGATCAACCTCGATCTTGCCGCAGGCGACTACGTCGCGGTGATGGGGGAATCGGGGATCGGGAAATCCACGCTCCTCAACCTCCTGGCCGGACTGGACCGGCCCGATTCCGGGCAAGTGCTGCTCGACGGCACGGATCTGTGCGCGCTCGGCGACGACGCGCTCACCCTGATCCGGCGCAAGCACATGGGATTCGTTTTTCAGGCGTTTCACATCCTGCCGTACCTGACGGTGGCGCAGAATGTGGCGCTGCCGCTTGCGCTGAACGCCCGCGCAAGGAAGGAAACGCGGACGCGAGTCGCGACGCTGCTCGATTCGGTGAAACTGGGCGAACGCGGTGAGAGCCTGCCGCGCGAGCTCTCGGGCGGCGAGCTGCAGCGCGTCGCAATCGCGCGCGCATTGGTGCACAAGCCGCGCCTGGTATTCGCCGACGAACCGACCGGCAATCTCGATCCTGAAAGCGCCAGGGACGTGCTCGCGCTGCTGCGTGAATGCGTGAAAGGCGAAGGCGCCGCAGGCATCCTGGTCACTCATTCCTCGGCCGCCGCGCGCACGGCAGACCGCACCTATGTGCTGGGCCAGGACGGCCTGCGGCCCGCGTAGCGGCGCGCGAGCATATAATGCAGCGGTCATGCGCTCCTGCACCGAAACCACGAGAAAGCGAAGTGCATCGCTGTGCCTTGCGGCCTGGGGCGCGGCTCTTTTCGGATGCGCGACTCAGAACGCGCAGGACGTCAAGGTCTACAATCCTGCGCAACTCAGGCAAGGCGAGTACAAGACCGTTGCGCGCCTGTGGGTCGAAACTTGGCGTCCCCCAATCTGGGTGCCCAGCTATTCCTCGCCGGAGGACGGCGTCGCAGCGATGCAGGACAAGGCGACGGCGGTCGGCGCGAATGGACTGATCAATGTCGCGTGCTACGGCGACCGGGGGTTTTTTTCCTTCGGCTCGCAGTCTTTCGTTTGTTACGGAAACGCGATCAAGGTTCCTTGATCCGAAAGTCTCCCGGCGCCGTCCGATCGTGAGACCGCGGGCGCCGTTTCCTTCTGCTCTCAGCCGAGCCGGAACAAGCCACGCGCGGTCCGGTGCATGCGCTCGAAGCCCGTTTCGGTCACCAGCACGAGCTCGCCGACCTGCACGCCCGCTTTCTGGTCCGGGGTAATGACGTTCGGCTGAACCACGCAGGTCATCCCGGCCTCGAGGGTCATTTCCGGAAGCGGTCCGGCAGGCCGGCTCCTGGATCCGAGCACGGGCGGGAAATAGCCTCCGCCGAAGCCGTGCATCAGGTCGTCGTAGATGGTGAACCCCGCATCCTCGATGACACCCGCGGCCGCCACGATCTCCTGCATGGTGGTGCCGTGGCGGATCACGCGTGTTACAGCGTCGAATGCCGCCTCCGCCGTCTGGTGGAGCCTTTGATACAGGGGCGTGGGGTCGGCTGCTACGGTGAAGCTGCGGAGGATCTGCCCCGGATAATCGAAGAACTGAGCCGTGATCTCGGTGGCGATCATGTCGCCGGGCCGCACTTTGCGGCTCGACGCGAGCTGCCGCGGCACGCAGTATTCCGGATTGGCCATCGGCGTGACCAGGAAGTAGTGGATGAAAGTCATGCCGCCGTGCGGATGATAGGCCGCTTCGCAGATGGCGCCCAGCTCGCGCTCGGTCATGCCGGGTCGCGCTTCTCTCCGCAATGCCTCGATCGCGAGATCGGTCAGCGCCGAGGCGATTCGCATCCAGTCGATCTCTTCTTGGGATTTCACCAGCCGCAGGCGCACGTACTCGAGATTGAGGTCGACGAGCGGGCCGAAGAGGGCTTCGATCTTCTGGCATTTTGCGTGAGGGAGCGGACCCATGAGACCGATGCGCTTCGCGCCGCGCGATTTCAAATCAGCGAGCAGTTGGTCGATGCCACGGTGCTCGCCCCAGCGCACCTCGGTGTCGCGCGCGAGCTTGCGCGCGAGCGGCCAATGGTTGTACCACTCCATGTACATCACCTGCGGCTCGTCCGGTGCGACGATCACGTAGGCCTCGATCGTGGCCGGCCACGAGGTGAGCCAGGCCACGCCGGTACCCGCGCGCTGCTCGCCGCATACGATCAGATGGTCGACTCCACGCTCTTGCATCACGCGCAGCAACGCGCCGCGGCGCCGCGCCATTTCCGAATCGGAGAAACGGGGATACTCTGCGGCGTGAATTTCTGCGAGTCTCGGGTCGAGATTCAGGGGATGGGTCATCGAGGAGGCGCCGGCAGGAGTCTTCTTCGAATTGTATCGAGGGCAAGTGTAGCGCGGCCTGAGACTGTCGGGGAGCAACGACAGCGACCGTACATGCGGTGCCGCGCACGCTCGAATATTTTTTTGAAACTTATCGGATTCGTTTCGTGTCTGAGGTGAGTATCCGTCATCAATGGAGCGAATCATGAAATGGAGCAAGGAAGGCCGCGGCGCCTTGACAGCCGTCACCGCGGGCGCGCTGGTGGTGAGCTTGAGCGCGTGCGATCAGATCCAGTCGCTGTGGAAGAGCGAGAGTCCCGCAACCAACGCGTCGATCGGGCAGGCCCCCAAGCCGGTCGAAGGAAAGATCGAAGTTGCGAAAGCCGCGGAACTCCCCAAAATGGTCGAGGCGCCCAAGGTCGACGAAGACAAGCTTCTCGTCGGTCGGATCAAGTCGGCATTGGGTGCCGATCCGGCCCTGAAGCTTCTCGCCATCGACGCCACGGCTTCCGAGGGCGTCGTCACGCTTTACGGAACAGCGGACACGCGGGCGCGGCGCGAGAAGGCTGCGCAGGTCGTGTCCAGCGTTCCGGGGGTTAAATCCGTCAAGAACGAGCTGGTGATCGTCGCCGGTTCGTAACAAGACCTTCAACTTGCCCGGATTTCCGACCGGAAGACGACCTCTGGCGCGTTCGGGCCCTGCGAGCTAGCCGTTAGTTCGAGGCTCTTCCCGCCCGCCGCTGACCGGTGTCAGGTAAATCCTGACACCACTTGTCAGCTTTGCCTGACAGCAATTCCTAGTACGTCCTGATTAGATGACCCACGGGCGCGACGCGCTGGGTCGGGTCCGTGTCTCGCGCCGTCACCCGGTGCGGGGCGAAACGGGCCGGTCACGGCGTAATCGATTTGATCGTGCCTGGCCACGGCTTGCGGGGCCGTGGCATGGGGGAATCGAGACTGATTGCGTCGCAGCATTTGTTGAGCAAGCGTTCGCTCGGGTTCCAAAGATATTTTTCGGCGACCCGCTCGCCGTGAGAGGAGGCAACCTGGCTTCTCAATTTCCGAAGTCCTGTCTTGAAGTACAAATACAGAAGCGGTGGCAGATCGAAGCGGATCTTCCCTTCGACCTGCAGTCCGTATGTTTCACGAACTTACCAGGAGGGAACAATGCAAACGAAACTGACCGACCGGCCGGCTGAACAAGTGATCGCCGCGATACACGCTCTTGATCTCGAGTCCGTAAAGATCAGGGCGATGGACCCCAAATTGGGGGAGGGTTGGACGCGCGAGTACGCGGAGGGAATCGAACAAGGGTACAGGACCTATCTCACCATGCTCGCGAAATATCCAGATCACGCTGAAGATATTCTCTTGAGCAAGGATGTGGATGAGTTCTGGCATACGCATATCCTGCAGACGATGAAGTACACGGACGATTGCGAGGCGGTCTTCGGGAAGTATCTGCATCATCAGCCCCACGTCGGCGAAGTTACCGCGGCGGACGTGGAGAAAAGGACCGCCCTGGCTGAAAAAACCCGGCGCCTTTATCAAAGAGAGTTCGGGAACGAGCAGGATTACAACGCAGCTTGGGCCGGGATCCCCGTAAGGGCCGAAATCCGGGCGGGCAATGCGGCGATGTCCGCGGCGTCAATCCGGGCGGGCAATGCAGCGATGTCCGCGGCGTCAATCCGGGTGGGCAATGCAGCGATGTCCGCGGCAGCGATCCGGGCGGACAATGCGGCGATGTCCGCGGCGGCCATCCGGGCGGGCAATGCAGCGATGTCCGCGGCGGCCATCCGGGCCGACAACGCGGCGATGTCTGCGGCGGCTATTCGGGTGGGAAATGCAGCGACGTCTAGCGAGACCCTCTTGGTGGCATAGTTGCTTTCCCCGCGGCGAGATCAAAAGGCCGGAGCAATCCGGCCTTTTCTACCCTCGGACACGGATAAAAGCAAATCACCCATCGATTGCTGCATAATTCGCAGATTCCTTTGGCGTACAGGGCAGTACCGGGCTGAGACGCCTACAGGTGCGAAAATCGCAAGATAAAGATGGAGAAGATCACCACTGCAACGAAGAGAGTGAGTCGGCGGTATTTCCAATCGACCGTGCTCCCTTGGTTGGTATTGGCCGTAGGGGTTCCCGCCTCCATCTTCTTGTTCACCCTGATCCAGGATTCGGTCGAGAATGTCGCTCGGTTGCGGTTTGAACGCGAGGCAAACGATGCGAACGGGATTATTGGCGACCGCCTCCGCTCCTACTCCGATGTCTTGTACGCTTTACGAGCACTGTTCGCGAGCGAAGATCCAGTCAACCGCCTTCAGTTTCACCGGTTCGTTGAATCTCTTGATCTAGGGCATCGATACCCGGGTTTCGATTCACTGAACTACGCTGCGTACGTTCCCGCGATGGACAAGAAGCACTTTGAAGCAACGGTGCGTCGTGACACCAGCCTCGATCCAAGAGGCTATCCTGAATTTTCGATCAAACCACCGGGGGAGCGTCCCGAATACTACGTGGTCGTATACCTCGAGCCGATGGCTGGTTACGAGTTTGCATTCGGTCTCGACATAGCGGCGAACCCGATGGCTGCGAACCCCGAAAAGCTCGCTGCGGCCATCCGTGCCGCGCGCGACACGGGAATACTGACGGCTTCAGGGCAGCCACTTCGGATAAAGCAAGCGAAAGAGTCCATTTATTTGGCAATGCGGGTGGCAGTGTACGGGAACGGGATGCCCGTGGGTACGGTAAGAGAACGTCGGGCAGCCTATCTCGGTTCAGTCGGCGCGGGCATCAATCTTGAAAACCTGATGAGAGGGGTGCTCAATGAGGAAATGCTGCGGCACCTGCAGATCAGGCTGTACGATGCCGGATCTGTCACCGACCAACCCAATTCCGATTCCTCGGCAGCGAAACGGCTGTTGTTTGACAGCGACCAACTCACAGGGGGATCTGCGAAACAATCTTCAGGCAATTCCAACTCGGAATTCGTTCATGTGGTGCGGATTGAAATGGCCGACCGGGTGTGGGAATTCGAATACGGCGCGCGCAAGGACGCCATCATGAGCCGATTCGACAGGCTCTCGCCATACTGGGTGCTGGCTGGCGGCCTGCTCGCGAGCCTGCTTCTATTCGGCGTGCTCTATTCCTTGTCCTCCTCCCGCAGCCGGGCGCTCAAGCTCGCCGAGCAGATGACGAAAGATCTCCGCGAGACCGAAGAGCGATTCCGCCTGATCTCCGAGAACGCTTCCGACCTGATCGCGCTGCGCGATCCCGAGGGCCGCCGCGTGTACGTTAACCCCGCCTATGGCCGGCTTTTCGGCGACAAGGTGATGACCGACACGGACTCGTTCCAGGACATCCATCCGGAAGACCGCGAGCGGGTGAGGCAAGGGTTTTTTGAGTCGGTAAGAAACGGCGTGGGGCGGCGCAGCGAGTTCCGGTTCCTGCTCCCGGACGGCCAGGTGCGCCACATTGAAAGCCAGGTCAGCACAGTGTCCAACGAGCAGGGCGGCGTCGCGCTGGTCGTGGCGGTGTCGCGCGACGTCACCGAACGGCGCCTGACCGAAGAAGCCCTGCAGGCCCGCGACGTTCAGTTGCAGGAAGCCCAGGCGCTTGCGAATCTGGGGAGCTGGGTGTGGGACCTGCGCACCAACTCTCACACCTGGTCCGAGCATCTCTGCCGGATTTTCGGCGTCAGCCAGGATCGGGTTCCAGCGACCTTTGACGGGTTTTATCCCTTCGTTCATCGACACGACCGGGAACGCGCGGCCAAGATGGCGGTCGAGGCGCTGCGCTCCGGCAAAGCGTTCGAGAATCAGTTTCGCATCGTGCGCGAGGATGGATCGGTCAGAACGATCCACAGCCAGGTTCGCGTAGACCGCGACGACTCGGGCCGTCCCGTGCGGTTCATCGGGACCTGTCAGGACATCACCGAAAGGAAACTTGCCGAAGAACAGGTGCGGCTCACCCAGGAGCGGTTCCGCATGATGGTGGAGAACGTCCGCGACTACGCTATCTACATGCTCGACATGAACGGCTACATCACGAGCTGGAACCTCGGAGCCGAGCGCATCGAAGGGTATCGCGCCGAGGAGATCATCGGAAAGCACTACTCCCGTTTCTTCCTGCAGGATCACGCCGCCCGGGGCGATCCGGGAATCCAGCTCCAGTTCGCAGCGACCCAGGGACGCTACGAAAGCGAGGGCTGGCGCGTCCGCAAGAACGGATCGCGGTTCTGGGCCCACGTCATCGTCACCCCTCTGCTCGACGGGGGCGGAAAATCCCGCGGCTTCTCCGAGATTACGCACGACATCACCGAGCGCAAGCGCGCCGAAGAAGACCTGCACAGTTACGCCGACCGCCTGAAAACCACGTCGCGCCGTCTGGTTGAAGTCCAGGAAGCGGAACGCAGGCTCCTTGCGAGAGAATTGCACGATCGGGTCGGACAGAATCTCACGGCGCTCGGGATCAACTTGAGCATCGTGGCAGGCGGTCTGCCCGCCGGCGCGAAGCCCGAGCTGGCTGCGCGACTCGAGGAGTGCGGCGTGCTCGTCGAAGGCACGGTCGATGCCATGCGCAACGTCATGGCCGAGCTGCGGCCCCATGCGCTCGACGACTACGGGCTTCCGGCCGCGCTGCGCTCGCTCGCCACGGGTTTTTCACGCAGGACGGGCATACAGGTCGCCTTTGAGGGAGGTTCCCCTGGCATCGACCTGCCCAAGCCGGTTGACCTCGCCATGTTCCGGATCGCCCAGGAGGCGCTCAACAACGTCGCCAAGCACGCCAACGCCCATCGCGTCGAGATCGCAGTTCGAGGCGTCAACGGGCGCGCGACTTTGTCGGTGCGGGACGACGGCGTCGGCTTCGATCCACAGCGGATCGAAACGCCCAGACCGGACGCCGGCTGGGGGCTGCTGATCATGCGGGAGCGGGCCGAGGCGGTCGGGGCCCGATTTTCGCTGAAGGCCGGCCCCAATACCGGTGTACAGGTGCTCGTGGACTATCACGTCGAGGCGGAGGTCTGACATGCCGGTCACCGTGCTGCTCGCCGACGATCACGCCGTGGTCCGTGACGGTCTTCGGGCCCTGCTCGAGGATGGCAACGACCTGCAGGTCGTCGCCGTCGCCGGCAACGGCCGCGAAGCGGTGCTCGAGGCTCTGCGCCTTCGTCCGGACATCGTCATCATGGATATCGCCATGCCGGAACTCGACGGCGTCGAGGCCACGCGGCGCATCGTCGAGAGATGTCCGGACACGCGCGTGCTGATTCTGTCCATGTATCTGAGCGCCGAGCACATCTACCGCGCGCTGCAGGCGGGCGCGCAGGGTTATGTGCTGAAGGAATCGGCAGGAGAAGAAGTCGTGGAGGCAATCCGCGCCCTGCGCGCGGGAAAGCGCTATTTGAGCCACCGGATTACCGAGACGGTCATCGACGACTACCTTCGCGAAGGCGCCAACGTCAGTCCATTGGACAGTTTGAGCCTGCGGGAGAGGGACGTGCTGCAACTCGTCGTCGAGGGTCGCACCAATGCCGTCATCGCGCAGGTCTTGTCGCTTTCGCCCAAGACGGTCGAAACCTACCGCGCCCGCATCATGAAGAAGCTCAAGGTTCGCGATACCGTCGAGCTCGTCAAGTTCTCCATGAGGCACGGACTCATCAGCTGAATTCCTTCTAACGGGTTTCCGGAGTGTCGAGCGCGCCGGTCCGCACGCGCGCTAACATGGCGGAATGACCCGATACGCAGTCCGCCGCTGGCTGCTGCTTGCGCCGCTGTCCCAGCATAAGGGCAGGCTCGCGCTTTCGGTGCTGGCGATCGCACTGGGAGTTGCGCTCGGTTACGCCGTTCGGCTCGTCAATCAGGCTGCGGTCAACGAGTTCGCAGCAGCGGTGCAGACGCTCTCCGGAGAGGCCGATCTCACCGTGCGAGGCGCGGGGGCGGGCTTCGACGAGGCGCTCTACCCGCGACTTGCAAAGGTACCCGAGGTCGCGGTGGCGAGCCCCGTGCTCGAGGTGGACGCAAGGCTTCCCGGGCGTCGCGAGCCGTTGAAAATCCTGGGGCTCGATGTTTTCCGTGCAGCCCGAATTCAGCCGTTTCTCGCGGAAGTGGAGGGCGGGCGCGTCGCCGAGTCCAGGCTCGATTTTCTGCGGCCCGACCGGATTTTTCTCTCCGCTGCGGCGGCCGAATGGCTCGGCCTGAAGAAAGGCGACGCGCTGTCAATCCAGGTCGGGCTGCGCGTGCTTGCGCTGCAAGTCGCGGGGGTGCTGGGCGACGGTCGCCGGCAGCGGTTCGCGGTCGTAGACATCGGTGCCGCGCAGGCGATCTTTCTGCGGTCGGGCTTTTTGAACCGCATCGACCTGCGGCTGCGACCCGGAGCCGATCCGGAGCGTCTCGCCGGACGTCTGCGTACCGAGTTGCCGCCGGGCAGTCTGATCGAGAGACCGGACGCCGACGTCGAGCGAAGCGGGTCGCTTTCGCGCGCTTACCGCGTCAATCTCAACGTGCTCGCCCTGGTGGCGCTCTTTACCGGCGGATTGCTCGTCTTCTCGGCGCAGGCTCTCGCCGTCGTTCGCCGGCGCACGCACTTCGCGCTGCTTCGCGTGCTCGGGATAACGCGCCGGGGGCTGGTTGCGATGATTCTCGGCGAGGCGGCCATCGTCGGTGCGCTCGGTGCGATTGTCGGGATCGCCCTCGGTCACGCTACAGCCTCCTCGGTGCTCCAGCGCTTCGGTGCGGAGCTGGGGGCGGGATATTTTCGCGGCCTGGAACCGACGCTCTCGTTCGACGCGCCGGCACTCGCGCTGTTTTTCTCGCTCGGCGTTCTGACCGCGGTGCTCGGAAGCCTTCCGCCGGCGTTGGAAGCCGCGCGTGCCAGGCCGGCGCTGGCCTTGAAGGCCGGCGACGAGGGGCGCGCCTTCGACCGCCTGCAACCGGTGTGGCCGGGACTCGCGGTGCTGTTTGCCGGCGCGGCCCTGACTCAGGCGGGGCCGGTGTACGGTTTGCCGCTGTTCGGCTATGCGGCCATCGCGCTTCTGTTGGTCGGCACCGTAATGCTGATGCCGCGCATCGCAGTACTCTGCTTTCGCGCGGCACCGCTGCTCGGGCCGGTATCCGCCCGGATCGGGCTCGCTCAGCTTCGTGGCGCTCCGGGCCAGGTGGGGGTGAGTCTGGCGGCGATCGTCGCGAGCGTGAGCCTCATGGTGTCGATGGCGATCATGGTCGCCTCGTTCCGCGTGTCGCTGGAGGAGTGGCTGGAACGCGTACTGCCCGCAGACCTCTATTTGCGCAGCGGTCCGGGTTCGGAGACGGGATTTTTTTCCCCCGCCGATCAGCAGGCGATCGCGGCGCTTCCCGGGGCGCGCCGTGTCGAGTTCCTGCGCAGCCAGCGGCTGATCGTCGCTGCCGACAAGCCGCCGATCACGCTGCTCGCGCGAGCGGTCGAAGCCGAGGGCAGAGTGCCGCCGCTTCTGGGAGCGGCGCATGAGCTCAAGCCGGGCGACGCGCCGGCGGCGTGGGTGAGCGAGATCGCCTCGGAAATCTACGGGTGGCGGCCCGGCGCGGTGCTCGAGCTTCCGCTCGGTGGGCGGCGGGCGCGCTTCACCGTCGCCGGCGTATGGCGCGACTACGCGCGCCAGCAGGGGGCGGTGCTGATCGAGCGCTACCAGTACCTGCGCTACACCGGAGACGCCTACGCCAACGACGCGGCGCTGTGGCTTGCGCCGGGCGCGGATCGGGCGAGTGTCGCGCGTGAGATCGAAGCCCGCGTCGCGGGAGGCGCGAACGTCGAGATCGCCGCGCCGGAGGAAATTCGCGAACTCTCGCTCAGGGTCTTCGACCGCACGTTCGCGGTGACCTATGCGCTCGAAGCCGTGGCCGTGATCATCGGCCTGTTCGGACTTTCCGCGAGTTTCGGCGCGCTCGTTCTGGCACGAAGGCGTGAATTCGGCGTCCTGCGGCATCTCGGCATGACGCGGCGCCAGATCGGCGCCATGCTTGCGGCGGAGGGCCTGCTGGTGAGCGGACTGGGGCTCGCGGTGGGTCTTGCGCTGGGCTGGCTGATCAGCCTCGTGTTGATCCACGTCGTCAACCGCCAATCGTTCCACTGGGGAATGGAATTGCATCCGCCCTGGCGGCTTCTCGCCGAGTTCGTGGCGGTGATGCTCGCGCTCGCAACCTGCACCGCAATCGCCAGCGGGCGGCAGGCGATGAGCGGAGACGCTGTGAAGGCGGTGAAAGAGGACTGGTGATGAGGCGTGAGTTTGAACCGAGGGCGGAGAACCCGGCGAGAGCGCGATTGCCGCGGCTTGCGGCGGTAGTCGTGCTTACCCTCGCACCGATCGTCGCGCACAGTCAAGGCGGCTATCCGCAAGTTCGCCCGGGCATGGTGCTGCAGTTCCCGCGCGATCACGGCAGCCATCCGCAGTTCCGCAACGAATGGTGGTACATCACCGGCTGGCTCAGAACCGCGAGCGGCAAGGACCTTGGATTTCAGATCACTTTCTTTCGCAACCGGCCGGGCCTCGCCGAGCAGGTTTCGAGCCGGTTCTCGCCGCGGCAACTGCTGCTCGCGCACGCGGCGCTCGCCGATCCGGGCGTAGGACGGCTGCTGCACGATCAGCGCGCCGCCCGCGCGGGCTTCGGTCTCGCCGAGGCCGGGGAAGGGCGCACCGACGTTGCGATCGAAGACTGGTCGCTGAAACAAACCGAAAGCGGCTACGCGGCACGAGTGGCGGCACGCGACTTCAGCTACGCACTGCGCTTCGAAGCGAAACAAGCCGTGCTGCTCGAGGGCGAGCGCGGCTTCAGCCGCAAGGGGCCGAAACCGGCGCAGGCGAGCTACTACTACAGCCTGCCGCAACTTGCCGTCAGCGGCAGCGTCGTCCTGGGCGGGCGCGAGCTGGAAGTTTCTGGCGTGGCCTGGCTCGATCACGAGTGGTCGAGCGAGCCCTTGGCGGAGGAGGCGGTCGGCTGGGACTGGGTTGGAATCAATCTCGTCGACGGCGGAGCACTCATGGCGTTTCGAATGCGGTCCGCGGACGGCGGCAGTTTCTGGACGGGCGGAGCCCTGCGCGGCGCCGACGGGCGCGTGCGCAGTCTCAGGCCGGGAGAAGTGCAGTTCGCGACGAACAGGCGCTGGCGCTCGGCCCGCACCGGAACCGAGTATCCGGTTTCGGTGCGAGTGAGGGCCGGTCCCCTGACCCTGGATATCGAACCGCTGATGGAGGACCAGGAGCTCGACGCGCGCGCGAGCACCGGCACCGTCTATTGGGAAGGCGCCGTGCGCGCCCATCAGGGAGACAAGGCCGCGGGGCAGGGTTATCTCGAGCTGACGGGGTATTGGAAGCCCTTGAGACTCTGAATCCGCGTGCTTCGGATAGAATCGAGCCCGGGATCACCGCGCAGGAAAGACGCATTGCCCGCAGGTCAAGAAACTTCCTTCGTTACCGTCCTCGGTCACAAGCTCGAAGTCCTGAGAATCGCAGGCGCCGGTGCGCCCACGCTGGTATTCCTGCACGAAGGTCTGGGCTCGGTCGCGATGTGGCGCGATTTCCCGCAGAAAGCGGCGGTGGCCACGGGCTGCGCCGCGGTGGTGTACTCGCGCTACGGCTACGGTCAGTCCGATGAGCTGCGCGAGGCGCGCGCCGTCGACTACATGCACGTCGAGGCGCTCCAGGTCCTGCCGCAGCTGCTTCAGACCCTCAGTATTTGCGACCCGGTGCTCGTCGGGCATTCAGACGGCGGCTCGATCGCGCTCATTCACGCAGCCGCGAACGTCGCGATCAGAGGGCTCGTAGTGATGGCGCCCCATGTTTTCGTCGAGGACATCAGCGTGAAAAGCATTGCCGAGGCGAAAACGGCGTTCGAGAACACGGACCTCCCGCAGAAACTCGCCCGTTATCATGCCAATGCGGTGAAGACTTTTCGCGGGTGGAACGACATCTGGCTGCATCCGGATTTCCGGAGCTGGAACATCGAGGAGGTTCTGCCGCGCGTTCATTGTCCGGTGCTCGCAATCCAGGGCTTCGACGACGAGTACGGGACCATGGCCCAGCTCGAGGCGATCGCGAAACAGATCGGCGGCCCGATCGAGCCGCTGCGCCTCGCCGACTGCCGCCATTCGCCGCACCGCGACCAGCCCGCGGTGGTGCTCGAAGCGATGTCGCGATTCGTCGCCCGGCTCGACGACGATGCTTAGTCCCGACATCTCCGGGAAACGGATTTCGGGCACAATACCGCGCTTCTGTTGACGTCGTCCCCGCGGAAGCGGGGACCCAGCGACTCTCAAGCAACGACGCTGGATTCCCGCTTACGCGGGAATGACACTCCGACGAGTGATACGGTGACCCGATCAAGTGGCCGTCAATAAATCCAGAATTTGGAATATCAACTACCCATGAATCCGAATCTCAAGCTCGACATTTTCCCGCACATCTTTCCCCAGGCGTTTTTCGAGCGGATGAAGGCGATCGCGGAGCAGAATCCGTTGCTCGCCGCGCAGATCAAGCGCTGGCTGCACATCCCGGTGCTGTGGGATCTGGACGCGCGCCTGCGCATGATGGACCGCTTCAAGGGTTACAAACAGATCCTCACGCTTTCGCTGCCGGCGATCGAGTTCCTTTTGCCTCCCGACCGGTCGCCCGAGCTGGCGCGTCTCGCGAACGACGGCATGGCGGAGATCGTCGCCAAGCATCCCGACTACTTCCCGGCTTTCGTCGCTTCGCTGCCGATGAACAACGTGCCCGAAGCCCTGAAGGAGATCGACCGCGCCATCGGCGATCTCGGGGCGAAGGGCATCCAGATCTTCACCAACATGAACGGGCGGCCGCTCGACGAACCGGAGTTCTATCCCATCTTCGAGCGCATGGCGAACAAGTACGACCTGCCGGTCTGGGTGCACCCGACGCGCACGGCAAAGTTTGCCGACTACCCTGGCGAAGCCAAGTCGAAGTACGAGATCTACTGGCTCTTTGGCTGGCCCTACGAGACCAGCGCCTTCATGGCGCGTCTGGTGTTCTCGGGGATGATGGAGAAGCTCCCCAATCTCAAGATCATCACGCACCACCTGGGCGCGATGGCACCGTTTTTCGACGCGCGCATCGGCTACGGGATGGATCAGCTGGGTACGCGGACTTCGGACGAGGACTACACCGTGATCCTGAAGCGCATGGCCAAGCGCCCGGTCGACTACTTCAGGATGTTCTACGCCGACACTTCGGTCAACGGTTCGAAATCGGCCACGCGCTGCGGCCTGGATTTCTTCGGCATCGACCACGTGCTCTTCGGCACCGATTGCCCCTTCGATCCCGAGGGCGGGCCTCTCTTCATCCGCGAGATCATCAAGACCATCGATTCGCTGAAACTGAAGGACGGCGACCGCCGCAAGCTCTACTTCGGCAACGCGCTCCGCATGCTGAAGCTGGAACTGCCCGTGCCCCCGAAGGCGCCGCAGAAATCCTCGGGATCGAAGTCGAGGTCCGGCAAGGCGAAGAAAGCGAAGAGGCGCAAATGACCATCCCCCGCGACCGCGTCCCGTATTCGGCCATCGTCGACCGGCCGAAGCTGAAGCTGCCGAACGGCGAGCGCGTGGTCGTCTGGACCATTGTCAATCTCGAAGTCTGGGACATCGCCAAACCCATGGCGCGCCAGGTGTTGCCGCCGCCGACCGGCGCGTCGCTGCTGCCCGACGTGCCGAACTGGAGCTGGCACGAGTACGGCATGCGCGTCGGCTTCTGGCGCTTCCACGCGCTCTACGAGCACCTGGGAATCCGGCCGACGCTCGCCCTCAACGCACGCGTGTGCGTTGATTACCCGCGCGTCGCGCAGGCGTGCAAGGACGCGGGCTGGGAGTTCATGGGGCACAGCTACCAGCAGGGCCCGATCCACAAGGAAAAGAACCAGCGCGCGATGATCCGACGCTCGCTCGACACGATAGCGAAATTCACCGGCAAGCGCGCGGTGGGCTGGCTCGGGCCGGGCCTGACCGAAACCTACGAGACGCCCGAGAACCTCGCCGCCTCGGGCATCAAGTACATCGGCGACTGGGTATACGACGACGAGCCCACGGAAATTTCGACGAAGAAGGGGCCTTTGATCACGCTGCCCTATACGGTGGAGTGCAACGACATCCCGGTGATGATCGTGCAGCACCACGAGGCGGCGTACTGGCTGCAGAAGTGCACCGACTGTTTCGACCGCCTGTACCAGGAAGGCGCCGAGCGCCCGAAGATCATGGCGATCGCCATCCACCCCTACATCAGCGGCCAGCCGTTCCGCATCAAGTACCTCGAGCAGGTCTACGAGCACATCGCAAAGCACAAGGGCGTGCTGCACTGGAACGGCGAGCAGATCCTGGAGTGGTATCTGAAGGCGAGGAAGGAAGCGAAGTAGGTTGGCAATAGGCGGCCGCGCTACGGTCATGGTCATGTCGTGACGAAGTGCCGGCGTGCGAAACAAACGAAACAAAAACGGCCGCGGATTGAAATTTTCCTGACTTACACGTCCGCTAGACTGCGCGGCACTCTGCTCAGCGGAGATTCTGTCGCGACAGTCCGATGCGGTCCGTCTCTTCCAGGCCATCAATCCATCGCGTTGCCGGCTTGATCACGGCGGGCGTCCTCGCGGTCACGATAGCCGCTTACTTCGGAATGCGAGTCGACCTGGGCTCGCTTCTCGCCGCCGACTTTTTCCACGAGATTCCGCCAAGGTGGCTGGTGATCTCGGCCATCGTGTTCCTTGCCGCGGTCGTCTCCAGCACGGTCGGCTTCGCGTTCTCGGCGATTGCCGGGGCGATGATCCTGCACTGCGTTCCGGACGGCGTCGAGGCCGTGCAGATCATGATGATCGCCTCGATCGGCATTCAGGCCTATTGCGTGGCGGGGCTCTCGCGCTCGATCGATTGGTTCCGGTGCGCGCCGTTCATTCTCGGCGGTATCGCCGCGCTTCCAATCGGGATCGTTCTCCTTCTGAACCTTCAGCCGCGGACCTACGCTCTGGCGATGGGCGCCGCGCTCGTCGCGTACGGCCTCACCATGCTGCTCCGGCGGCCGCTTTCGATCAGGAGCCGGATCCGCTGGCGAAGTAGCATCGGTCCGATCACGAGGAGGTCACATGACGACGCCGCGAGCCCTGCTCCCTGTCCTTGGCGCCTGCGCCATCTTCCTGCTGATGGCCTACGGCACTCCCGATTCACCCGCGACGATATCGGCGCAGACCGCCGCGAAGGTGGGAAACCCCGTCACCGGTGAGGGGTTCCCGAACCCGGCGCCGAAGGTGACCCGCAACTGGGGTCAGCTTCCCGCGGGACGCAAG
>DATDGA010000239.1:0-5094 GCA_036522335.1 Burkholderiales bacterium | reverse complement strand
CCTTCTTTTCTTCCTCGAATCTGCGTAACGCAAGTTGCACAGTAGTCACGCTGCTGCGGAGCATTACGCAGGGAAGAAAGGTTCCATCCGTCAAGTACGCGCTGCAACGATAGCCAGGCCCATAGGCCGAGTCTGGAAATTCTTCGACGCCGGACTTCAGATACTCAACGATATTGTTTTTCATACGTCCTTGAACACATAACTAGTAATGAACGTCATTCGACCCATCCTAAAACCATATACAGGTATATGCAAACATCTACCTGTATATGGAACTATATGCCGCTATATATCTCGCGCTTGCACCGGCGCAGTGCTCATCCGGTGACGACGCGGTGGCCGATGCCAAGTGTGCGTACCGCCTCCCAGGACATCTCCCAAAGTTTCTGTCGCGGGCGCCAGATGGCTCCTGCGTGTTTCACCGCGGCGCGCAGTTCCGATTCGTTCCACGCGATCCTCACTCCGACGAGATCGTGATCGTTGCGCCGCGGACGCCGCGCGCGGCCGTGCCACGCTGCCTGCTCGATGATGAGTTCGACGGTCTTGAGCCTGCGATTCGTGGTTTCGTCGTAGAGGTAGCGCACGCAGACGAGTCGCTCGCCGTAACGGGCGACCAGTCTTTTCGTGCCCGGCATGCCGGGGCGCAGCGTCAGTCTGGTTTCCATCGGGCTCCCGTTTCCGCGTTGAACGCTCGAGCGGAAAACCCGTGCACAGCGCCGGCTATGTTCGTCGTGCGCCTTCAGGAATCGAGCTTGTTGAAGATAACGGGAGGCAGCGCCGCCAGGGTGACGAGCACCAGGGCGGCCAGGGGCGCGCTGCGGGCGAGGATCCCCAGGGGGAGAACGACGAAGATCAGGATCACGATCCACGGAGGCAGGGCGCGGCTGTATTTGAGGTAGGCGAGGACGCCCGAGGGAACTGCGGAGCGTATCCCCTGCTCCGAACGGTTCTTCCGCGCCGCTCTTGCCTCCAGCCAGAGCAGGAACACGTAGATCTGCGCGAGCACTCCGCACACCCACACGGCCGCCCCGACGAGCAGCGCGAAACCTTTGAGCAGCACGGGCGGGTTGGAAACGAGCCGTGCCACCCTGAACATGGTGTCGATCGAGCACACGGTGCTGACGAGGACGAACATGAGGACCACCGGAATCACGGTCCATATGCGGGCCACGACGTAATCCCGGAAGACTTCGTCGCGCTGGAGCTTGAGGATGAGGTCGCGCGCGTCGCGCAGCACGATGCGCGGACGCAGCTGGCCGAGCATGTCGTTTGCCGCGGCCCTGAACTCGCGTTCGCGGTGTTTCGTCGCGTGTCGCCTGGAGTGCGCCATGGCGCGCATCCTAAGACCAACCGAGCGACTATGCAATTGTCATGGGACCCGATGGTGTGCAATACGCCCGCAGAACCGGCTTTTTGTCGCATCCGTCGAGCCCTCGACCGGTACTACCATCGTGTAAGCTTCCGCACGCGCTGCCGAAGAAGTCGAAAGGAATCCATGAAAACGATTGCGATCGAAGAACATTTCATCACCCCGATGTACCGGCAGAGGGTCGCCGCGAACGAGTTCCGGAATTTCTATCTCGCGAGCCGCGGCGAGCAGATCGGCCACGACATTGTCGAGCAGAACTCGGACCTCGGCGCGAAGCGCCTCGCGCACATGGACGCGGCCGGAATCGACGTACAGGTGCTCTCCTTCGGCTCGCCCGGGCCGCAGGCTTTCGGCGCGGACGTCGCGATCCCGATGGCGAAGGACGCCAACGACCGCGCGTACGAGACGGTCAGGGCGCACCCGGACCGCTTCGCGGCGTTCGCCGCGCTTCCCACCGCAGACCCCGAGGCGTCGGCCGATGAGCTCGAGCGCTGCGTCGCCAGGCTCGGATTCAAGGGCGCGATGATCCACGGCCATACGCAAGGAAAATTTCTCGACGAGAAAAAATACTGGGTGATCTTCGAGCGCGCCGAGAAACTCGGCGTACCGCTGTACCTGCACCCGACGCTCCCGCACCCGGATGCGGTGAAGGCCTACTTCCAGGGCTACGAGGAACTCGCCCGCGCTGGCTGGGGATTCGCGGTCGATACGAGCTGCCACTTCCTGCGCATCGTCTTCGCGGGAGTGTTCGACGCCTACCCGCGCCTCAAGATCATCCTCGGGCATCTCGGCGAAGGCCTGCCCTTCGCGATGCACCGGCTGAACGACCACACTCATCGCGCGGCGGCGCGCCGGGGCCTTATGAAAACCCCGCTGCAATACTTCAAGGACAACCTGCTCGTCACCACCAGCGGCAACTGGTACGAGCCCGCGTTCCTGTGCACGCTGCTCGCCCTCGGCGCGGACAATATCCTGTTCGCCGTGGACTGGCCCTACGAAGCGAACACCACCGGAATGGAATTCCTGAAAAAGCTGTCGATCAGCGACGCGGATCGCGAGAAGATCGCGCACGGCAACGCCGAGCGCGTCCTGAGGATGTGATGCGCTGCCGGTCGGGGACGCTCGCCCCGGTTCTAGTAGCGTTTCCCGTTGCTGAATTCCGCCTTGAGGCGCGCGATCTGTTTTCTCATGGCCTCGAGTTCGGCGCGGGCCGTCCGGGCCCTGATCACCGGGTCTTCGGCCGACACGGCATCGCCCTCCAGGGGATGTCCGCGCGAGATTTCAGTTTGGGCATCGCGATATCGATCCGACGCCGCCTTCCAGCGCTCGACGAGCTGCTGCTCCTGCTCCCGCCAAACCTTTCGTTTATCCATGGGCTGTCCTTGTGGGTCCGCAACTGTGTTACCGTGACGGCGCGACCAGGAGAACACGATGCCGACCCACCGCGAGAAACGCAAGGGATATCTGATCGAAGCGAGCGCGTACCACTTGCCGGGCGGAAACAAGTGGCAGCCCAGGCTCACGATGACGCGGCTGCCCTGCGCGGAGGCGCTCTCCAGGAGCCAGGCGTTTCCCGGCCTGGCCCCGCTCTTTGAAACCGCGAGGGGCGCGACCCGCTACGCGACCGATCTCGGCAGAAGCATGGCCGACGAGGATTCCCCGCGCCTCACGATATAGCAGCGTCTTCCGCGCGCTGCCGCGGCCGAAAAAAAAAGCCCGGCACCCCGGGCTTTTTAGCATCAACGGTATCGTCACTCGATCGGCTTGATGTTGACCGCCTGTTCGCCTTTGGGGCCGGCAGCGACGTCGAAGGATACCTTCTGGTTTTCCTTGAGGCTCTTGAAGCCGCTGTCCTGGATCGCCGAAAAGTGGGCGAACACATCCTTGCCGCCGCCGTCGGGCGTGATGAATCCGTAGCCCTTGGCGTCGTTGAACCATTTGACGGTACCTGTACTCATGTTCTCTCTCTCTGAAAAATTAAAAACGGGCACTTGCCCGGGTGCGGGAACTTCAAGGGGAGGGAAACGACGACCTGATGAGTACAGCGCAAACGCCGCAACGGACCAGCAATTTCACTGCCTCAAAATCCTGCAGAGGTCTTATACAGGTGCATGTCGCCCCGGTCAAGCGGGTTCTTCGGCGTTCCGGCTCTGTTAAGTGATGCATGCGCGGAGATCCCTCCGGCCTGGGAACCGGCGCGTTTCGATGCGCGGCGTCTCGAGCCCGGACTCAGGACGCTCGCAGGTGGGCGCCGATCAGCATTTCGGCGGCGCGCGCAACGTTCCTTGCCGGACCGCGCGCGCCCAGAGTCTGGGTCGTGACCTGGGCACCTTCCATCAGAAGAAACAGCTGGTCGGCGAGCAGCCTGGAATCCCGGGTTCCCATTTGAGCGCATATCTGGGCAAGCCTGGCGCGCAATTTCGCCTTGTGCGTTTCGATCACTTTTCTCGCGGGGTGATCCTTCTCGGTGAGTTCCACCGCCGCATTCGCCATGGGGCAGCCCCGCGCCTTCGGATCGGCAACGTGTTTGGCCAGCAGAGCGAAGGCGGCCTTGAGCTGCCTGCGGGGGTCCTCGGGATGCCGGCTCGCCATCGCTTCCCAGGTCTGCCAGAAGTTGGCGTCGTGCTCGCGCAGCCATTCGGCCACCAGCTCGTCCTTGGAAGGGAAATTCCGGTACAGGCTCATCTTGGTCGTGTTGGCTTCCGCCGCGATCGTTTCAACTCCGACCGCGCGGATTCCCTTCAGATAGAAAAGCTCCGACGCCGTATCGAAGATGCGCTTGCGCGCGCTCGGACGGTTCGCGTCCCGCTTCCGGAGAGCGCGGAGACGGAGTTGTCCGTTGCTGGGTTTGGTCATGTGCGGCGATCTTCGGTTGACAAGAGAGTTACCGGTCAGTATCATAGCACCTCTTCAAGAGGCAACCCGCCAGTATCTCACCGCTCTTGCTGCCAGTCGGGTGACTGATCTCCGCCGTTTCGATCGGCGGCCAGTAAATCGACGGGAATCTCAGATACGCCGAACCGACGAGCCCGGCTCGCACCGGTTCTTTTTTGGCCGCGCGAACTAGC
This sequence comes from Burkholderiales bacterium, assembly GCA_036522335.1. Classification (GTDB taxonomy): domain Bacteria; phylum Pseudomonadota; class Gammaproteobacteria; order Burkholderiales; family SG8-39; genus VBDM01. Next base: position 657 of record DATDGA010000239.1, on the reverse strand, counting down.
GAGCGGCTGACAACTACTGTTAAGGATGCAATGTCATGATGAAAATACGTCCCCTGCACGACCGCGTTGTGGTGGAGCGTCTCGATGAAGAGCGCAAGTCCGCAGGCGGCATCGTCATTCCCGACAACGTTGCAGAGAAGCCGGACCAGGGCGAAGTCATCGCCGTCGGCAACGGAAAGATTCTCGAAGACGGCAAGCTGCGCCCGCTCGATGTCAAGGTCGGCGACCGCATCCTGTTCGGCAAGTTCTCCGGCCAGACGGTGAAAGTCGAAGGCACCGAGTATCTGGTGATGCGCGAAGACGACATCATGGGCGTCGTCGCGAAGTAGGACCAACCACTTAAAAATTCAGGAGCAACAACATGTCTGCCAAAGATGTCCGTTTTCATGAGTCCGCGCGCCACAAGATGCTCGTGGGCGTCAATATTCTCGCCGATGCGGTCAAGGTGACCCTCGGCCCCAAGGGCCGCAACGTGATCCTGGAGCGCTCGTACGGAGCCCCCACGGTGACCAAGGACGGCGTGTCGGTCGCCAAGGAAATCGAGCTCAAGGACAAGTTTGAGAACATGGGCGCGCAGATGGTGAAAGAAGTCGCCTCCAAAACCTCGGATGTAGCCGGAGATGGCACGACGACAGCCACCGTTCTCGCTCAATCGAT
>DATDGA010000238.1:0-6477 GCA_036522335.1 Burkholderiales bacterium | reverse complement strand
ATTGCCCGCGCGGGCGCGGCCCATGGAATGCGCCGGGTCGATGAGCTTCGCGCGCGAAGCGAGGTAACGCGGATCGAGGAGCGCGGCAAGCGGCGCAGCGACGAATTCCGGGTCGGCGATGTAAAAGTTGCGGTCGGCGTAGGCGAGACGCCCGGCTTCCGCGAAGAGATGTACCGCCCGCAGCGAATCGGGCTGCACTGCGCGCAAGTCGAAACGCTCGAGGATCTCCAGGATCTGCAGCACCGCGAAACCGCCCGAGCTGGGAGGAGGCATGCCGCACACTTTCCATCGGCGGTACGCGCCGCACAGCGGCTCGCGCTGTTTCGCCGAATAGGCGGCGAAGTCGGACTCGACGAGATCGCCCGGAGTGCGTTTGTGGCCGCGCACCGCAGCGGCGATGTCGCGCGCGATCTCGCCGCGGTAGAACGCGCCGGCGCCTCCGACCGCGACGCGCTTCAGCACCGCGGCGTATTCCGGGTTCCTGAGCAGCGTGCCGGCGGGCTTGGGCTTGCCGTCGGGCAGATAGAAATAGCGGCGCGCGTTGGCGTCGAGCGGCAGAAAGCGGTCGGCGGCGACGAGCGCATTGAGGCGCGGCGAGATCGGGAATCCTTCCTGAGCCAGCTGGATCGCAGGCTCGAACAGCGCAGCCCAGCGAAGCTTGCCGTGCTTGCGGTGCGCGAGCTCGAGCAGCCGCAGCAAGCCCGGCACGCCGACGGATTTTCCGCTGATCGCGGCACCGGGCCAATCGAGCGGCCGCCCGTCCGCGCCGAGAAAGCGCCCGGGCTTCGCTCTTGCGGGCGCGGTCTCCCGTCCGTCGTAGGCTTCGAGCTTCGCCTCCCGCGCCGAGTAATAGAGCAGGAATCCCCCGCCGCCCAGCCCCGAGGACTGCGGTTCGACCAGGCCGAGCACGAGCTCCGTCGCGATCGCCGCGTCGACCGCGCTCCCGCCGCGGCGGATCGCGTCGACCCCGGCGCGCGCGGCGAGCGGGTGCGCCGCGACCACCATGAAGCGCCGCGCGGTGACGAGAGATTTCGGCGCAGTCCCGGTCGCGAGCTCGGGCGCGGGCTGGGCGCATGGCCAAGTCGGGAAGCAGGCGAAAAGAAGAGCCGCTGTTACCGCACCTGATTTTCGAGCGAAGTGAAACACCGATCTGCAGCGTATCACGACCGTAGTTCCCAGAGTGATTGTCATCCTGAGCGGAGCGAAGGATCTGTTGTGAAAAGCAGATTCTTCGGCCTGCGGCCTCAGAATGACAACGCGCTTCGGATCAGGCTTTTCAGCGCCCCGGCACGATGATGCGGCTGCCCTCGCCCGCCATCTCGAGCATCAGCTCGTTCATTCTGCGCACGAACCCGGCCGGGTCCTCGAGCTGTCCGCCCTCGGCGAGCAAGGCCTGATCGAAGAGAAGATTCCCCCAGTCGGCGAAGCGCGCTTTTTCCTCGTCCAGCCGCTTCACCATGGGATGCGCCGGATTGATTTCGAGGATCGGCTTCGCCTGCGGCCCCTTCTGCCCCACGGCCTTCAGGATGCGCGCGAGATTGCCTCCCATGTCGTGCTCGTCGGCGACCAGGCACGAGGGCGACTGGGTGAGGCGCGAGCTGACGCGCACGTCCTTCACCCGGTCGCCGAGCGCGTCCTTCAGTTTCGCCACCAGCGCGCGGTGCCCGCCCGCCTGCTTCGCCTCTTCCTTCTTCTCCTCGTCGGACTGGAGTTTGGAAAGATCGAGCTCGCCCTTCGCGACCGAGGCGAGCGCCTTGCCCTCGTGCTCGGCGAGGTTCGCGACCAGCCATTCGTCGACGCGCTCGGAGAGGAGCAGCACCTCGATTCCACGCTTCCTGAAGATTTCCAGGTGCGGGCTGTTTTTCGCGGCGAGGAAAGTTTCCGCGGTCACGTAATAGATCTTGTCCTGGCCCGCCTTCATGCGAGCGATGTAGTCGGCGAGCGATACGGTCTGCTCCTCGCTGTCGCCGTGGGTCGATGAAAAGCGCAGGAGCTTCGCGATGCGCTCGCGGTTGGCGGGATCCTCGCCCACGCCCTCCTTCACCACGCGGCCGAACTCCTTCCAGAAGCCCGAGTACTTGTCCTTCTGGTTCTCGGCGAGGTCTTCGAGCAGGCCGAGGACGCGCTTGGTGCAGCCGCCGCGGATCGCCTCGATGTCGCGGCTCTCCTGCAGGATTTCGCGCGAGATGTTTAGGGGCAGGTCGTTCGAGTCGACCACGCCGCGCACAAAGCGCAGGTACGCGGGCAGCAGCTGCTCGGCGTCGTCCATGATGAACACGCGCCGCACGTAGAGCTTGAGTCCGCGGCGCTCGTGCCGGTCCCACAGGTCGAAGGGCGCGCGTGCCGGGATGTAGAGAAGCTGCACGTACTCCTGGCGGCCTTCGACGCGGTTGTGGCTCCAGGCGAGCGGCGCCTCCGGATCGTGCGCGACGTGCTTGTAGAACTCCTGATACTGCTGTTCGCTGATCTCCGATTTCGCGCGCGCCCACAGGGCGCTAGCCTGGTTGACCGTCTCGTCCTCGTCGGTCGCTATTTCCTGCGATTTCTCCTTGTCCCACTTCATCTTCTTCATCACGATCGGGATCGCGATGTGATCGGAATACTTCCGCACGATCTCCTTCAGCTTCCACTCCGAGAGCAGCTCGTCCTCGCCTTCGCGCAGGTGCAGGACGACGTCGGTGCCGCGCCCTGCCTTCTCGGCTCCTTCTATGGTGTATTCCCCGCCACCGTCCCTCATGTCGCATTCCCAGCGCACCGCCTGATCGGCCGGCAGCCCCGCGCGGCGCGTGAGGAGCGTCACGCGGTCGGCGACGATGAAGGACGAATAGAAGCCCACGCCGAACTGCCCGATGAGCCGCGCGTCCTTCGCCTGGTCGCCGCTGAGCGACTGGAAGAACTCGCGCGTCCCCGACTTGGCGATGGTGCCGATGTTGTTCACGACTTCGTCGCGCGACATGCCCACGCCGTTGTCCGACACCGCGATCGTGCGCGCCGCCTTGTCGAAGGAGACGCGGATCTTGAGGTCGGCGTCGGAGCCGAACAAGGCGTTGTCGGAAAGCGCCTCGAAACGCAGCTTGTCCGCCGCGTCCGAGGCGTTCGAGATCAGCTCCCTCAGGAAGATCTCCTTGTTGCCGTACAGGGAGTGGATCATGAGGTGAAGCAGCTGCTTCACCTCGGTCTGGAAACCCAGGGTTTCCCTGGTGGTCGTCGTGGTCATTTGCGTCTCCCGCTCGTCCTTGCGCGGATATGGGGCTCTTGTCCGGGCCGTTCAAGTCCCGCCGGTCCGCGGCCGGGACATCGATTTTTTCGAATATAGCGCAGTTCCGGAATTTCTTGAGCCCGCGGAAACGAACGTCTATGCTGGCGGCTGCAACCACGCGGCTGTCAACGACAACAACCAGGGAGGGCGGGTGGCACATCCATCGGGCGCGGCTCCGTCTGCCGCAGGCGGGGTCGCTTCGCTCAAGTTTACCGGCCAGGCCGGCGAGTATTTCCGCATCTGGATCGTCAATATCTGCCTGTCGATCGTCACCCTGGGCATCTATTCGGCGTGGGCGAAAGTCCGGCGCAAGCGCTATTTCTACGGCAACACCCTGCTCGGGGACTCGGCGTTCGAATACCTGGCGGACCCGAAGGCGATTCTCAAGGGACGGATCGTCGTCTTCGCCGGCTTTGCGGTCTACTCCATCGCCGGGAGAATCAATCCGCTGGCGGGGCTCGCGATGGGGCTCGTGTTCCTGGGTGTGCTGCCGTGGCTCATCGTGCGCGCCTCGCGCTTCAACGCCGTGAACTCCGCGCACCGCAACGTACGCTTCGACTTTCGCGCAGGCTATTGGGAAATGGTCCAACTCCTCATCCTACCGTTCATCATGGTCCCCCTTACGCTCGGCCTTCTCTATCCCTATTACGCGTATCGCAAGCGGCGATTTTTCCTGGAGCACAGCGCCTTCGGGACGACCCCATTCACGTTCGACGCCACCTACGGATCCTACCTCCGCGTTTACCTCAAGGCGGCGCTGATGTTCGTGGTGTTCCTCGTCGGGTCGGTCGCCACGCTCGGCATCGGCGCGCTGCCGCTCTACATCTGGTTCGCGGCGTATCGCGACGGCGCCGTCGCCAGGCTCACCTGGAGAAGCACGCGCCTCGGCGGCCTGCGCTTCCTCTGCGGCTGGACGACGGGAGGGCTGTTCAAGCTCTATTTTCTCAACAGTCTGGGCGTGATCTTTTCCTTCGGCTTGCTGGCGCCCTGGGCCGCGGTGCGCACGGCGCGCTACCAGCTCAGACGAATCGCGCTCTATCCCGGCGCTGCAATCGGTGCGTTCCTCGCGGCCGCGCAGGAACAGGTCGGAGCGATCGGCGACGAGGCGGGCGATCTTCTGGGATTCGATTTCGGTCTATGACGCCCTTCAGGGCGCGCTACTACGACGGAAAGACGTCGCAGCAGCGGGAGGTCCGGATATGGGCCGAGCCGTCCGGACGTCTGCGCGTGATCGGCGACGGCATCGATTTTTCCTGGCGGCTGGCCGAGGTGCGGCCCTCGCCGCGCGTGGGAAACACCACCCGCCACCTGCAGTTTCCCGACGGCTCGCAGTGCGAGACCGGGGACAACGACGCGGTGGACCTCGCCTTCGCCCGCGAATCCCGTGAAGCGCCCGGACGCCTGATCCACGCGTGGGAAAGCAAGTACGGCTACGCATTGCTCGCGCTTGCGCTGACCGCGGCGGTGCTCTGGGCGGGTATCAACTACGGCATACCGGCACTCGCAAAGGAAGTCGCCTCGGCCCTGCCCCCTTCGGTCGAGACGGCGATCGGCCGCGACGCGCTCGCCGGTCTCGACCGGGTTCTGCTCGAGCCCTCGAAGCTGCCGCCCGCGCGCCAGGAAAGGATGCGGGCGCTGTTCGCGAGCATGATTTCCGGCATCGAGGGCGCGGGCGGATACCGGCTGGAGTTGCGCGCAAGCAAGCGACTCGGGGCCAATGCCCTCGCGCTTCCTTCGGGCGAGGTCGTGGTCACCGATCAGCTGGTCGAGCTCGCGCAGAACGATGACGAGCTGGTCGCGGTCCTCGCCCACGAGATCGGCCACCTGCGCCAGCGCCACGGCTTGCGGCGGCTGCTGCAGGATTCGGCGACCGTGCTGTTGATCGCGGCCGTCACCGGAGACCTCACCTCGGTCGCCTCGCTCGCCACCTCGCTGCCCACGATCCTCCTGCAGGCCAAGTACTCGCGCGACTTCGAACGCGAAGCCGACGACTTTGCGATCGAGTACATGAAGGATCACGGCGTTCCGGCCGAGTCTTTCGGCGCAATCCTGCTGCGGATGGAGCAACGGAGGGGCGCGTCCGCCGACGTTCCGGACTACCTATCGACCCATCCGGCGGCGCGCGAACGCGCGGAGCGCTCGCGCGCCGCGCACTAGTGTCGTGAGTCAGGAATTTGCAGCGACAACGATCGCACCGCCGGCGAATAGGTAGAATGGAACTTGTCCTCGAGTCCTCTGTCTCTAACCGCGGGATCCAATAATGTTCAGAAAAACCGCTCTTCTGTCCGCGCTCTTGCTTTTCGCACCGCTGCTCGCGCCCGTTCAATCCGCCCAGGGCGCGCCCGCGACGAAGCCGGCCGCACTGGTGCGGGTCGCCGCGGTCGAAGGCGTCACCGAGTATCGCCTCGCGAACGGCCTGAAGATCCTGCTGGTCCCCGACCGCTCGATCGACACCATCACCGTCAACGTCACCTACCTCGTCGGCTCGCGCTACGAAGGCTACGGCGAGACCGGAATGGCGCATCTTCTCGAGCACCTGATGTTCCGGGGCACGCCGCGATTTCCGAACATCAAGGCCGATTTTCAGCAGCGCGGGGCGCGCTACAACGGCAGCACCTCGTTCGACCGCACCAATTATTTCGAAACCTTTCCCGCGAACGAAAAGACCCTCGACTACGTTCTCCAGGTCGAAGCCGACCGCATGGTGAACGCTTCGATCGCCCGGCGCGACCTCGACGCGGAAATGACGGTCGTGCGCAACGAGTTCGAATCGGGAGAGAACAGCGCCTTCAACGTGCTGCGCGAGCGCATGGCGGCGAGCGCCTACCTCTGGCACAACTATGGAAAGGCGGTCATCGGGGCCCGATCGGATATCGAGAACGTCTCCATCGAACGGCTGCGGGCCTTCTATAGTCATTACTATCAGCCCGACAACGCGGTGCTGATCGTGTCCGGCAAGCTCGACGAAGCAGCCGTGCTGAAGCTCGTGCAAAAGGATTTCGGCAGGATCGCCAAGCCCTCGCGCACGCTGCGCGCCACCTACACCGTCGAGCCGACCCAGGACGGCGAGCGCAGCGTGACGCTGCGGCGCTCGGGCGACGTGCAGATGGTCGCGGCGCTCTATCACATGCCGCCGGGATCCCATCCCGAGTTCGCCGCGGTGGACGTGCTGGTCGGGCTGCTCAATCATGTGCCTTCGGGCCGGCTGCACAAGGCCC
>DATDGA010000237.1:0-2361 GCA_036522335.1 Burkholderiales bacterium | reverse complement strand
CTTGTTGAGGTTGATATTGAACTGGGCCGCGGCTGCGGCCGGGACCAGAGCCAGGGCAACTGCAAGAAGAGCGTGTTTCATTTCGCCGCCTGGAGATAGTCGATCTTCTGGGTCCTCAGCTGCGGGTTGCCCGCCGCAAATTTCTCCGCGTCGCTCTTGCTCGCGGCGAAGCCGGCGAGCTTCTTCACCTCCTCGGGGTTGGGCTTCGCGTTCTTGATGTCCTCCTTGTCGAGGCCGCGGACGCCCGTCGTCACGGTCTGCCCCGACGAGCCGGTGCGAGCGACGCTGAAGAGCGACTTCAGCCCCGACGCAAAGCTCGACAGGCTCGAGTTCATGCGGATCGACAGCATGCGCACCCAGCCCGAAATCGCTCCCGATTCCACCTGCATCCAGCCGCCCTGGCGGGCGAGCACCTTGACCTGCGCCTTCTCGGCGAGCGTGCCGACCGTCTGCGCGTCGCTGAACGGCTCCTTCTTCACTTCGGTATCGCGGACGGCGAAGCCGGTCTCCTGTGCGAAGGCCGGCGCGGCGAGCAGCAGCAGCGCGAATAGCGCGATCCTCACGTGGACTCCGTCCTCGGCTCGAACAGCTCGACTTCCTGGGTTCTCCCTTTCACCTTGTAGGACCCGCGCGAGGTGAATGCGAATGAATTATGGCACGCGGCCATGGTCTCGCGGGAGACCAGGATGCGGCAATGCGCGTCCTTGGTCAGGCCCTCGATCCGGCTCGCGAGATTCACGGCGTCTCCGATCGCAGTGTAGTCGAGCTTCTGCTCGGCGCCGATGAACCCGACCACCGCCGAGCCCGAGTGGATGCCGATTCCCACGTCGAAGTCCCCACCGGCCTCCCCGAGCTCGCGCTTGAACGCGAGCAGCACCTGCTCCATCTCGAGCGCGGCGGCGACGGCGTGCTCCTCGTGGCGCGGATCCTCGAGCGGTGCGCCCCAGAAGGCCATGATGCAGTCGCCGATGAACTTGTCGAGCGTGCCTCCGTGGCGGAACACGACCGCCACCTGACGCGAGAAATACCGGTTGAGCAACGCAACGATCTCCTGTGGCGGGCGGGTCTCGGAAAGCGTGGTGAAGCCGCGGATGTCCGAGAACAGGATCGACATCTGCCGGGTCTTGCCCGACAGCGACTCGATCGTCTCGCCCTGGTCGACAATCTGCTTCACCACCGTGGGGTTGAGGAAGCGCGAGAAAAGACGCACGGCCTGCTCGCGCGTGCGCTTCTCGCGGAGATAAGCGAGCATCGCGGCGAAAAGGTAGAGCGCCCAGGCGGACAGAAGCGGAACGGCCGTCGGAAGAAGCAGATTTGCACCCAACACCATGTACTGCGCGCCAAGCAGCGCTGCCGATGTCACGCCCAGCGCTACCCCCGTTTCGACGGCATTCCGGTGGAAGCGAAAGGCGAGGAAGAGCAACGCAACCAGAATGAGGGTCAGAGCCATTCGCACGGTGTCCGGGACAACCTTCATCGTGCGGCCTTTCGTCAGGTTGTCTATCGCGGTAGCGAGAATCTCCACACCCGGGTGGACGTTGGAGATTGGAGTAACGCGGAGGTCTCCGAGTGCAGCCGCGGTGGCGCCGACGACTACGATTTTGTCCTTGAACTCGTCGAGTGGCCGCTTTCGATCCTTGCGGTCGAAATCTTCGAACAGGTCGACGAAAGGGATGCGCGGGAACGAGCCTTTGGGTCCGCGCCAAGCAAGGATCACGGAGTCGGTGTCCGGTATTGAAATCCCGAGGCCACTCGCGACCCGCGCGGGCAGCGACGGCAACCGCCAACCGTGCGCGGGCATGGCTACCCAATAGCGCCTACCGACCCCGTCGGCGTCGTCGAGAAAATTGATAATGCCCGATCTCTGCCAGTGTTCCCGATCCACCGCTCCAGGTAGATTCAGGTTGATCCGCGCGTCAGGCTGCGCGGCTGCACCTTTCTCCAGTCCCAGAATTCCGGCGTTCTCCGCGGCGCGCATCCCTTCTGCGTCGCCCGAGGCATCGAGGCGCACGGTGGACAGGTACACATTGTCCAACCCCCTGAGCGTACGGTTGAACGCGCGGTCGAATTCCGGGTCGCGTGTGTCCTTCTCCGAGAAAGTCATGTCGAAGACGATCGCGCGTGGCTTTTGAGGTTCGAGTCCTAGCACCAGGTTCGCGTACACCGACCTTGGCCAGGGGAACTTCCCGGCGGCATCCTGCATGCGATCCAGGCTGAAGTCATCGATGTCGACGATGACGATGTCAGGATCAGGTGACAGACCTCCGACGTACTGGCGGACGAAGAAATCCGATACCCTGCCCTCGACTCCATCGAGCAGATGCAGCTTGCCAATCTCAAGTAGAGCGAAAAAGAGCTCCA